>CAJGEB010000007.1 GCA_904502045.1 uncultured Oscillospiraceae bacterium | reverse complement strand
CGGGTGTACTTACTTCACTTTCAGAACTCCCACTCGGCTCTTCGGGCGTACTTACTTCACTTTCGGAGCTCCCACTCGGCTCTTCGGGCGTACTTACTTCACTTTCGGAGCTCCCACTCGACTCTTCGGGCGTACTTACTTCACTTTCGGAGCTTACTTCCGGCAAACTACTTTCCTGTGCTGTACCGCAGCCCGAAAATGCAAACGAAACCACTACCAAAACCGCAAGCAGCAGGGCTATTCCCGATTTTTTAATATTCCTAAACAAAATTACAACATCCTCACCGTGCAAAGCACCTGTTTTCTGTAAAAATTATATTACACAGTCAGCTTGCAAGTCAATGCATTATCCTTTGCAAAAATGTTTCCAAAATATGAAAAAATCGGTCCGACTCGTAGACAAATCTGAATTTATGCGGTATAATAACCGTGTTATTTTTATATGAGTTCACGCAACTTTGACAGAAAGGTGTGGTTTAATATGAAAGCCGTCGTAACCGTTACGGGAAAAGACAAGGTCGGAATTATCGCTATGACCAGCGCCGAATGTGCAAAATACGGTGCAAACATCGAGGATATCAGTCAGACCGTTCTCGATGAATATTTTGCGATGATAATGCTTGTTTCCCTCGAGGAGCTTACCGTCGATTTTTCCGCCTTTGCCGATGCTATGAGTAAAGCGGGAGGAGGATATGGTGTTGATATCCGCGTTATGCACGAGGATATTTTCAATACCATGCACAAAATATAATGCTTAACACTCACGACATACTCGAAACTATCAAGATGATACGCGAGGAAAATCTCGATATCAGGACCGTTACTATGGGTATCTCTCTTTTCGACTGCATATCCGACGATCCCGAAAGACTCGAACAGAAAATTTACGATAAGATAACTAATACCGCAAAGCGACTTGTTCCCGTTTGTGAGGAGCTCGAACGCACCTACGGAATCCCCATCGTCAACAAGAGAATCTCGGTTACCCCCATCTCTTACGTCGGTGCGGGACTCTCTCCCGACGGCTTCGTGCGCCTTGCCAAAAAGCTCGACCTTGCCGCCAAAAATCTCGGAGTCAACTTCATCGGCGGATTTTCCGCACACATTCAAAAGGGCGAGATAATCGGTGCCGCAAACCTTGTTGAGTCCATCCCCGAGGTACTTTCCCAGACCGAAAGGGTATGCTCCTCGATAAACGTTGCTACTACCAAAGCAGGTATAAATATGGACGCGGTGCGTAAAATGGGCGAGATAATCAAAGAAACCGCCTACCTCACTCGCGATGCGGACTCCATCGGCTGCGCAAAGCTCGTCGTTTTTGCGAATATCCCCGAGGATAATCCCTTCATGGCGGGAGCTCTGCACGGTATCGGTGAGCCCGACAGCGTGATAAACGTCGGAGTCAGCGGTCCGGGAGTCGTTGCCGCCGCTATCAAAGAGGTCGGACATTGTGATTTTTCTTTGCTTGCAGAAACAGTTAAAAAAATCGCCTTCAAGATAACGAGAGTCGGTCAGCTTATCGCCGCCGAGGCATCAAAACGCCTCAATACTCCCTACGGTATAGTTGATATTTCCCTCGCGCCTACTCCCGCCGCGGGAGATTCGGTAGCCGAGATACTCGAAAATATGGGACTCGAACGCACCGGTGCTCCGGGTACCACCGCCGCACTCGCTCTGCTTAACGATGCCGTTAAAAAAGGCGGAGTTATGGCTTCCAACCATGTCGGCGGACTTTCAGGCGCATTTATTCCCGTATCCGAGGACCGCGGTATGATAGATGCGGTGAAGGCGGGTACTCTCACCATCGAAAAGCTTGAGGCTATGACCGCAGTGTGCTCTGTCGGACTCGATATGATAGCGATTCCGGGTGATACTCCCGCAACCACCATCTCCGGAATAATCGCCGACGAGATATCCATCGGAGTAATCAACAACAAGACCACTGCGGTAAGGGTAATTCCCGTCTGGAACAAAACCGTCGGCGAGGTCGCACAGTTCGGCGGACTCTTGGGATACGCTCCGATAATCCCCGTCAAGACCGAGTCCTGTGCCGATTTCGTAAACCGCGGCGGACGAATTCCCGCTCCGATACATTCCCTCAAAAATTAACCCGCAAATACTCTGCGAGAAACTATCCTCTTTTTAATTGATTTATCAAACCACGCGACTATCGCGTGGTTTTTGTTATACAACAAAACGTCCCCGAGGAGCTCCCCGAGGACGTCTTTTCGCTGTGCGCGTTAATTATTTGTTGTCTACGTTGTACATATGCTCGATGAGGTTGAGCACCTTGTTGGAGTAACCCCACTCGTTGTCGTACCAAGATACGAGCTTTACGAAGTTCGGGTTGAGCATGATTCCTGCCTTCGCATCAAAGATGGAGGTTCTGGAATCAGAGTAGAAGTCAGAGGATACTACCTCTTCGTCAGTGTAGCCGAGGATACCCTTCATGGATCCCTCAGACGCCTCTTTTACCTTTGCGCAGATCTCTTCGTAGGTGGTAGCCTTCTCAAGTCTTACGGTGAGGTCTACTACGGATACGTCAAGAGTAGGTACACGGAAAGCCATTCCGGTCAGCTTACCCTTCATCTCAGGCAGTACGAGAGCGCAAGCCTTTGCAGCGCCGGTGGAAGAAGGAATGATGTTGCCGGCAGCAGCACGTCCGCCTCTCCAGTCCTTAGCGGAAGGAGCGTCAACAGTCTTCTGAGTGTTGGTGGTGGAGTGTACGGTAGTCATGAGTCCTTCTACGATTCCGAAGTTGTCATGGATTACCTTGGTAAGAGGTGCCAAGCAGTTAGTGGTGCAGGAAGCATTGGATACTACCTTCATATCCTTGGTGTATTTGTCAAGGTTTACGCCGCATACGAATGTGGGAGTTTCCTTATCCTTTGCAGGAGCAGAAATTACTACCTTCTTTGCGCCTGCTGCGATATGAGCGGATGCCTTCTCGGTGGTGGTGAACACGCCGGTAGACTCTACTACATACTCAGCTCCGCAATCTCCCCAGGGGATCTCTGCGGGATCCTTGCAAGCGTATACGTTGATAGCCTTGCCGTTTACTACGAGCTTTCCGTTCTCAGCCTTTACGTCGCCGTTGAATTTGCCATGGATGGTATCATACTTTACCATGTATACCATGTAATCAACGTCTACGAACGGATCGTTGACTCCGACTATATCAAATACGTCGGGTCTTGCTACTGCCGCACGGAAAACCAATCTTCCTATACGGCCGAAACCATTAATTCCAACTTTTATTCCCATTAGAAACAACCTCCGTTTTTTATATTCTTTCTATATTTTACCTTACTTTTTTCCAATATACAAGAGCCCGTTAAAAATTTAACTCTTTTTTTTAGGTTTTGTAATAACTTTCAATGCAATTTCCTCAATCTTTTGGGTAAAACAACATATATACACCCTTTACTGTTCTTTTTTTTGCGCTACAATATTATTGATTTTGTCGAATTTTGTGATATAATGTCGATAGTAGGCGTTTGGTTTGAAAAGAAAGGATAATACTATGGCGGACAGCAGACTTTTAGATAAAGCAAAAGAAACACTACAAATTTTTGATAATTCCGCGATGCCCGTCATGGTGGTTTCGGCGGAACTTTTAGTGGTGGGAAAAAATCCCGCCGCTTGCGAATGTTTCGCTGAGCTTAAATTCGCCGATGCACTTAAAATGCTTCAGCTTATTCCCGACACCGATGAAATAAGCTGTAAAATAAAAATCGGACAAAACGTTACCGCCGAGCTGACGTTAAACGAAGGCTCCTATTCCCTCTTTTTTACTCCGATCTTGTGCGATAACGACTACCTCGGAGCCGTTGTAACGGCACTCCCTCACACCGCAAATCCCTCCAAAAATGGCAGGGAAGAGATCTTTTCCGCTATTTCGCAGTCCTTCAGGGAGCCTCTGACCTCGCTTTTTTCCTCGCTCGGTATAATGGAAAAGTCAGACTTTATCGCCGAACATTTCAACGACCAGCTGCAGAATATCAATAAAAGCAGCTATGATATACTCAGAGCGTGTGTAAATATCACGGAATACGGTAAGCTCAGGCACTACCCCGATTCCTCACCGAAAAAGGTGTTTGATCTTACGGTATTTTTGCTTGATCTGTGCTCTGCAATACAGTCGATAGCCTATTCTTCGGATGTTCCTTTCAGCTACTCGATTCCCGACAGACCCGTTTTCGTTTGCGGCGTTCAGGAGTGGCTTGCCGAAGCCGTTTTGAATATCGTAACTAACTCCATAAAATACACCAGAGAGGGAAATTCCGTCTCCCTTTCCCTGCTTATCCCCTCTTCCGACAGCGTTGTTATTATGGTGAAGGATTGCGGGGCAGGTATTGCTCCCGAAGCAGTCGGCAGAATATTTGAGCCCTTTTTTACCGCAAACGTGGGCGGCGGCGGCCGCCAAAAGCTCGGACTCGGACTTTCCGTTGCAAAGCTCGCAGTGGAATCCTTCGGCGGAAGCATCTCCGTTTTTTCGGAAAAAGGCAGCGGTACAACTATGACGATAAAGCTCCCGCGCGCAAAGTACGACAAGAAAAATCTTGAGCTTTCCGCTACCTCGGCAGAGTACCTCATTAATCAGTATTCCCCGCCTTACGTCTTGCTTTCCGATTCCTGCGGATGTCCCGAAGTGTGATTTTTATAAAATATTCGATAAATATTAGGCGCTATTTGTGAAAAAATATCTTTACAAAAGTGTTTATTTGTGGTATAGTAAACATTAATCTGCCGTAGTCTCGGAGTTCGGAGTATGCCGATCTGTTCGGAAACCTCTTTCCCTACCCTGAGATACTGGTCGAAAATTTAAAAGAGAGGTGAATTTCCCATGATGATGAAGGAAGAAAAGACCGCGATCATTGCTGAGAACAAGACTCACGAGAACGATACCGGTTCCCCCGAGGTACAGGTTGCTATCCTTACCAAGAGAATCAACGATCTCACCGAGCACCTTAAGACTCACAAAAAGGATCACGCTTCCCGTCGCGGACTTCTTAAGATGGTAGGACGCAGAAGAAATCTTCTCAACTACCTCCAGAAGAAAGATATCGAAAGATATCGTGCTATCGTTGCAAAGCTCGGTTTGCGTAAGTAATCGGGTAATCGGGCGGACGGCTTTGCTGTCCGCCTTTATGTACGAAATAATTTCCGGGGTATCAAGGACTTTAGCGGTTGATCGAACGCTTGATATCTTCAAACGCTGGATCTATTGCTAAATCCCTGACCTCCCGGACGACCGCGCGGCACCTTGCCGACGCTAAATTGAAAGGATGGTTTAATCATGTTTGAAAATTTCAGAGTTTTTGAAACCGAATTTGCCGGTAAGAAGATAAGCTTTGAGACCGGTATGATGTGCGGACTCTCCAACGCTTCCTGCTTGGTACGTTACGGCGAAACTACCGTTATGGTAAACGTAACCATGTCCCAGAAGCCCAGAGAGGGTATCGACTACTTCCCTCTTTCCGTTGACTATGAAGAGAAGCTCTACGCAGTAGGAAAGATTCCCGGCTCCTTCCTCAAAAGAGAAGGTAAGCCCACCGAAAAGGCTATATTGGTATCCCGTGTCGTTGACAGACCTATCCGTCCTCTCTTCCCCAAGGATATGAGAAACGATTGTCTTGTTGTTATGACCGTTCTTTCGGTTGATCCCGACTACTCCCCTGAGATAGCCGGTATGCTCGGAACCTCTTTCGCTCTCTCCATCTCCGATATTCCCTGGAACGGACCTATCGCAGGTGTAAGCGTAGGACTCGTTGACGGCGAGATCGTTATTAACCCCGATGCAGAGCAGAAGAAAAACTCCAAAATGTCCGTTACCGTTGCCGGTACTGCCGAAAAGATCGTTATGATCGAGGCAGGAGCCGAAGAAGTTACCGAAGACGTTATGCTCGACGGTATCTGCAAGGGTCACGAAGAGATAAAGAAAATGGTAGCCTTCATCAAGGGCGTTCAGGAAGAGATCGGTAAGCCTAAGTATCAGTTTGAGTCGCAGGAAGTAGACCACGATATGTTTGAGGCTATTAAGGATTTCGCCATTGAGGACATCCGCTTTGCTCTCGATACCGACGACAAGAATATCCGCGAGGAAAGACTTGCTCCCGTTATTGAGAAGATCCACGCCAAATTTGATGAAGTTTACCCCGAACAGTCCGTTATGATAGACGAGTGCATCTACAAGCTCCAGAAGTTCGTAGTTCGCAGATGGCTTCTCGACGACGGTAAGCGCGTAGACGGAAGAGCTCTCGATGAGATCCGTCCGCTCAACGCAAAGGCAGGTATCATTCCGAGAGTACACGGCTCCGGTATGTTCACAAGAGGACAGACTCAGGTTCTTACTATTGCAACACTCGGTCCCGTAAGCGATTCTCAGATCCTTGACGGTATCGACGGCGAGGAATCCAAAAGATATATGCACCACTACAACTTCCCTGCCTACTCGGTAGGTGAGGCAAAACCCTCCAGAGGCCCCGGCAGACGTGAGATAGGTCACGGAGCACTTGCCGAAAGAGCTCTTGAGCCGGTTATCCCCAGCGTTGAGGAGTTCCCCTACGCATTAAGACTCGTATCCGAGGTGCTTTCCTCTAACGGATCCACTTCTCAGGGATCCATCTGCGGTTCCACCCTTGCTCTGATGGACGCCGGCGTTCCGATAAAGGCTCCCGTAGCCGGAATCTCCTGCGGACTTATCACCGAGGGCGAGCGCTGGATGACCATGGTTGATATTCAGGGCCTTGAGGACTTCTTCGGAGATATGGACTTCAAGGTAGCAGGTACTCACAAGGGTATCACCGCTATTCAGATGGACCTTAAGATCGACGGTCTTACCCGCGAGATAATCGCCGAGGCTTTTGAAAAGACCAGAAAAGCAAGACTTTACATCCTTGACGAAATTATGCTCAAGGAAATTCCTGCTCCCCGCGCTGAGCTTTCCAAGTGGGCTCCCAAGATGCTCACTCTCACCATTGATCCTGAGAAGATCCGTGAGGTTATCGGTTCCGGCGGAAAGACCATTCAGAAGATCTGTGCCGAGTGCGACGTTAAGATCGACATCGAGGACGACGGAAGAGTATTCGTTTCCGCTATTGATATTGACAATGCCCGCCGTGCAGTACAGGTTATCGAAACCATCGCAAACGATCCCGAGGTCGGAGCCATCTACAAGGGCAAGGTTACCCGCATTATGTCCTTCGGTGCTTTCGTTGAGATCGCTCCCGGAAAAGAGGGAATGGTCCACATCTCCAAGCTTGAGAATAAGCGCGTAGAAAAGGTCGAGGACGTAGTCAACATCGGTGACGAGATCGTAGTAAAGGTCATCGAGATAGATGCTCAGGGCAGAATCAACCTCTCCCGCAAGGACGCTATCGCCGATATCGAAGCAAAGAAAAATAAACAGTAAGGCTCATTTCAGACGCTCTCACATTAGTGAGAGCGTTTTTTTGTTGCATTATAATCTTTTTTATGTATAATTAAAGTAATAAATTTCAGGAAGGACAAGGCTTATGATAAAAGATTTTGACGGGAATAGTCCCGTAATAAGCGACGGTGCTTTTGTTGCCGAAAATGCAAGCCTAATCGGAAACGTTACCTTGTCAGACGGCGTTTCGGTGTGGTACGGCGCCGTTATCCGCGGAGATTGCGCTGCTATAGCTATCGGTGAAAATTCAAATATTCAGGATAACTGCACCTTGCACGCGGATAAGGGCTTTAACGTTACCGTCGGTAAAAACGTTACCGTCGGACACAATGCCATACTCCACGGCTGCTCCGTCGGAGATAACTGCCTCATCGGTATGGGTGCAATTTTGCTAAACGGTGCGGTTATCGGAGAAAACTCCATTGTCGGCGCGGGAGCTTTGGTTACCGAAAACAAAATATTTCCGCCGAATTCGGTAATTATCGGCTCGCCCGCAAAGGTATCCAAAACCCTTGAGGGCGACAAAAAAGAGGATACTTTAAAAAGTATTGCCGAAAACGCAGAGCATTACCTCGAACTTGCCAAAATGCAGCTGTAGGCTTGATTTACTCCTTGCCGTACTGTTTTCGCTGTCTATTAAGTAATAATTTAAAAGAAGGTGTGTTTTATGAAATTTTATTTCCCTGAGGATTTCCTTTGGGGGACTGCCTGCTCCGCTTGCCAGATAGAAGCCGCCTCTTCCGCCGACGGAAAGGGTGAAAACGTCTGGGACCATTATTCCAAGGTCAGACCCGAGTCCTTTTTGGGAACCTCTCCCGACGATTGCGCGGATTTTTACCATCATTACAAAGAGGATATCCGTCTTATGAAGGAGATGGGTATGAAGATATTCCGTTTCTCTATATCTTGGGCGCGTATCTTCCCAAACGGTCCCGAAAATATTAACCAAAAGGGCATCGACTACTACAACGACCTTATCAATACCTTTCAAGAAAACGGCATACGCCTTATGCTCGACCTTTTCCACTGCGACCTTCCGATGTGGGTTATCGACAGGGGCGGAATAAAATGCAGGGATTTTATTGATTGGTTTACTTCTTATGCTAAGGTATGCTTTGAGAAGTTCGGTGACAGAGTAATGCTTTGGAGTACCGTTAACGAGCCGTCGCTCAACGTATTCGCAGCATACAACAGCGCCTTTACCGCTCCTTACGAAAGAGATTTAAAGTCGGCAATACTCGCAAGCCACAATATGCTCATAGCTCACTTCAGAGCCGTAAAGCTTTACCACAGTATGAATTTGGGCGGCAAAATAGGAGCCGTGAACTATATCGGTCCGTACTACACCAAAACTCTCGACCCCAAGGACGAAGAAGCCGCTATGAGAGGCTTTGCTAACCATTCGGGCTGGTGGTTGGAGCCGATGATGACCGGACACTACCCCGAAAACATAGTACACTACCCTCGTTACGCCGATAATATGCCCGAAAATTACGCCAAGGAGCTCTCTTCCGAATTCGCTAAGATGGACTTTATCGGAATCAACTACTACAACCCCTTCTTTGCCGTCAATAACGATGAGGCTCCCCTCGGATTCAGCGGATACGAGGATGATACTCTCCCCATCGACGAATACGGCTTCAGACACTACCCCGCGGGACTTTTTGATACCGTTATCTTCCTCAAAGAGAGATACGGTAACCCCGAGATGTATATTACCGAAAACGGCTTGTCGGTAAAACGCGAAAAATTTGAGGAACCCACTCCCACAAACGATACCCAAAGAATCAAATATATGCGTGACCATATCCGCTCCGTTTCAAGATGCATCGAGGCAGGAGCTAACCTCAAGGGCTATATGAACTGGACGATTATGGATACCTACGAGGGACATGCGGGCTACACCTGCGACTTCGGTCTTATTCAGGTCGATTTCGTTACCAAAAAGAGAACTCCCCGCGACAGCTACTACTATTATCAGGACATTATTAAACACAATTCCGTCAACTAATATAAAGAGAGGTACTGTATTATGAATTTTCCTTTTCCGAAAGATTTCCTCTTCGGCTGTGCATCCTCAGCTTGTCAGATAGAGGGTGCCGCTTTCGAGGACGGCAAGACCGCTAATGCATTTGACTACTACTCCCGCAACGAGCAGGTGGACAGATTCTCCGGCGACCTTCCCGACGTTTGCGCCGATTTCTATCACCGTTACCGCGACGATATCCGTCTTATGAAGGAAATGGGACTCAAAGCCTTCCGCTTTTCTATCGCTTGGGCAAGAATTTGCCCCGACGGACCCGATTCCTTAAATCAGAAGGGTATTGATTACTACAACGATATGATAGACGCTCTCGTCGAAAACGATATCGTTCCGATGTTCGACCTTTTCCACTGCGACCTTCCGATGTGGGTTCTCGACAAGGGCGGAATCGCTAACCCTGAATTTATTGATTGGTTCGTTTCCTACGCTAAAATATGCTTTGAGAATTTCGGAGACAGAGTAAAGCTTTGGAGTACCGTTAACGAGCCGTCGATTAACGTATTCGGTTCCTACGCAAATAAATCCAACGCTCCCTTCATTGCGGACCTCCCTCTTGCGCTGAAGGCGTGCCATCACATGCTGCTCGCTCACTACGCGTGCGTGAAGCTCTATCGCAGTATGAATCTGCCGGGTAAAATCGGCGCAGTAAACCATTTCGTTCCTTATTACACCAATTCCCTCGACCCCAAGGACGAGGAAGCTACGGTGCGCGCCTGCGACTTCTACTGCGGTTGGTGGCTTGAGCCGATGATGAAGGGAGTCTACCCCGAAACCGTACTCTGCTGCCCGCATATTTCCGAAAATATGCCCGAAAATTACGCCGACGAGCTTGCCTCTGCGTTCGTTCCGATGGATTTTATCGGTGTCAACTACTACGGTCCCGGCTTTGTAAAATACAGCGATGACGGCAAGCTCTACTACGACAGATACGCAGAACCCGGACTCCCCACCGACGCCTACGGCTTCCGCAGCTATCCTCAGGGACTCTTTGACAGTATGATGTTCCTCAAGCGCCGCTACCCCGAAGCCGAGCTCTACATTACCGAAAACGGCATTGCCGCTAAGCGCGAGGGTGACAAGATTGCTCCCTCTTCCCTAAACGACGCTTACCGCATCACCTATATGCGCGACCATCTGCGCGAGGTGTCCAAAAGCATCACAGCGGGAGCCAACCTCAAGGGCTACTTCAACTGGACGCTTCTGGATACCTACGAGGGCTATGCCGGCGGATTCGATTTTGATTTCGGACTCCTTGCCGTAAACTACGAAACCCTCGAAAGAACTCCCCGCGACAGCTACTATTATTATAAAAAGATAATTGAATCCGGACGTGTGGAGTAATTTCACTTTTCCCGTAAGCCGCCTTTTTAAAGGCGGCTTTTTTATAATAAATACCACTGCCTGAGCGGGTATTTATTTTTAAACAGCGACATTACCGCTTCAGGCTCTTTTGAAAACGCACTCCGCGTTACCTCCTGCGGCTGCCTCTGTGTACCTTTTCATCCGGTTCTGAGATATAATATGCCGCCCCTCCCGCATTAGCGACTCACCGCCCGATGCATCAATTACTTAAAACTCCGTTTCTCTCTCCGTTTTACCTAACCCTCTCCTCCTAATTTTTATTTTTTAGGCTTTTTATTTTTTTATGGATTATTTTCAGACCGACAAATTGAGGTTAACCGCATAAAACAGCTCCTCATATTAACCCAAAACCAAAAACCCCCTTTGCTCACGGAAATATTACCGCACACTACCGTTTTGACGCTTCTCTCGTTCCCTCCGATATGCTTATTCCCTTTGAAAAATAAATAACCAAAGAAGATTATCGAGTCTTCTTTGGTTATCGTTCGTTATAATTAATTTATAGGACCCGCAGCAGAGCTCTGCAAAACGGGGTCCTTTTCTTTTTTGTGGTACTGCCGCTCCGAATTATCTCTGAACTCTTCCGGAGCCGTCTCCGCCGGCAAGTTTTTCAACTTCGGCAACGCTTACGCGGTTATAGTCCCCTTCTACCGAATGCTTAAGCGCTGATGCCGCTACCGCAAATTCTATCGCACTCTGCGTGTTCTTACCGCTGAGAAGCGCGTAGATGAGTCCGCCGCCGAAGGAATCTCCTCCGCCTACACGGTCAACTATATGAAGATGATAGGTCTTTGAGAAGCAGTAGTTCTCGCCGTCGTAAAGCATTCCCGCCCAATCGTTATCACTTGCAGATATTGACGATCGAAGGGTAATCGCTACCTTTTCAAATCCGAACTTATCCGCCAGCTGCTTTGCTACGGATTTATAGCTTTCGTGATCAAGCTTACCGCCGTAAATATCGGTATTTTCAGCCTCGATACCGAATACGTCCTTTGCGTCCTCCTCGTTGGAGATGCAAACGTCAACGTACTGACAAAGATCGGTCATAGCTTCTCTTGCCTCAGCTTTAGTCCAAAGCTTTCCGCGGTAGTTAAGGTCGCAGGAAATTTTGATTCCCTTTGCTTTTGCCGCCTTACAAGCCTCTCTGCAGATTTCTATAACGTTTTTACCGAGCGCAGGGGTAATTCCGGTAAAGTGGAACCAATCTGCTCCCTCAAAAATGCTATCCCAATCAAAATCGTCAACCGAAGCTTCCTGAATTGCGGAGTGCGCACGGTCATAGATGCAGACCGAACCTCTCTGGGAAGCTCCTTTTTCAAGGAAATATATTCCCACTCTATCGCCGCCGCGGACTACTTTTGAAGTATCAACTCCGAAATGACGAAGGGAATCCACCGCCGCCTGACCGATTGCATGCTTAGGAAGCTTTGTAACGTAAACGCTGTCAAGTCCGTAATTAGCAAGCGAAACTGCAACATTTGCCTCTCCGCCGCCGAAAGTCGCCTGCATCTGATCGTTTTGGAAGAAACGGTAATATCCGTTTGGCGCAAGTCTGAGCATAAGCTCACCGAATGTAACTACTTTTTTCATTTTTCTACCTCCATTTTATCTAATGCTTCCTTCACAAAGAAGCTTCCGCCGATAGCCGCTACCTTATCAAACGCGAGAAATTCATCTATATTGCCTCTGTCAACTCCGCCCGTGGGAATAAATTTGACCTGCGGAAACGGCGCAGAAAGTGCTTTAAGTGCTTTAAGTCCGCCGTAAATATTTGCAGGAAAGAATTTTACGGTGGTAATTCCCAGATCAAGCGCAGCCATTATCTCGGTGGGAGTTACGCAGCCGGGATAGTAGCTTATATTTCTTTGTTTGCATATTTTTGCTACCTCAACCGAAAGTCCGGGAGATACGATAAAAGCTGCTCCCGCCGCCAATGCAGCCTCGCACTGCTGGGCGTTTATTACCGTTCCCGCACCGATCAACATGTCGGGATAGTTCTTTACCGCATATTTGATAGCTTCTGCCGCACACGCGGTACGGAAGGTTATCTCAGCGCAGTTGATTCCGCTGTTTTTAAGAGCTGTGAGTATCTTATCGGTCTCCCCCATCTCTTTTATTACTACTACGGGAATAAATTTTTCCATTTTGATCACCATTGCTTTTGCCCCGCAAAAGCGCCCTTTCTTTGTGAATTTCTCACCGGTCTTGCTCCGGCTGAATTACTGCTGCGATATACTGCAAATCAGCGCACATCGGCGCCGAAAATACCTGTCCATCAGGTATACAGTCACGCATATCACTCATATTTTATATAATATTTTTTCAAAAATCAATGGTATTTTCCGATTATTTGTTATTTCTTTGTATTATTTTGATACGTTTTTCTTGCCTTGATTTTTCGTTTGGTGTATAATAAAGCTCAACAAGCAATAAAAGGAGCAGTTAAATGGCCCAGATTCTGTATGCGCAAACGGACGATTTTCATATTGAAAAAAAGACCTCCAAGGATCCCATGGCTGTTATGCATTATCACCATGCCTATGAGCTTTATTATCTCGTACGGGGTGAGCGGGAATATTTCATCGGCGACGAGTTTTATAAGCTCGAAGAAGGAGATGTCGTGCTTATTCCTCCGACACTGCTTCATCGTACCGCAGGTAAAGGTGCCACACGCTTTTTAGTTTATTTCTCCGAGGAGTTTTTAAAGCGTTATTTTACACCGGAAATGATCTCCTCTCTGCCCTTGGACCGCGTACTCGTTCTGCGCCCGGACGCGAGCTCAAGAGAACTGTTGGAGCGCGATCTAAACCTAATGCTTGACGAATTTAATAAAGACACGGACAATCCCGACATCAATTCGCCGCTTTTTGCAAGCTATCTTTGTAGTATGCTGTTTTCGATATCCCACGCACAAAATAACTACGTAACGGATTCTTATACCGACGGCCGTGTAGGACAAATTATCCGCTTTATCAATGAGCATTACAGTGAAGTAAACGATATAAAGCAGATCGCAGAACACTTTTTTATCTCAAAATATCACCTTTGCCGCATCTTCAACAAGAGCCTCGGATTACCGCTTATTTCTTACCTGAATACGATAAAGATACGCGCGGCAGCCGAGCTGATGCACAACGAAAAGCTTAATCTCACCGATATTGCCACTCGTTGCGGATTTAACTCCCCCTCATATTTTTGCAAGGTATTTAAAGCCGAAAAGGGTGTTTCCCCCTCCGTTTACCGAAAACAACTGCACAATAAATGAAGCAACCTACCGACCGCAGTCGGCAGTTTTTTTGTTATCTTCATTTATAATTTAATGCCCAAACACCCGATCTACTTCGCTTTTTTGTAATCGCCAAGATGTTCTTCAGTGTTTTTGATCATAGTATCAAACAGATCTTTTTTCTCGCTCTCTTTGAGGGATTTGAGCATATTGATCTCTACAAATTTTTCGTAAGCATAGCCGAGATCCAAGCTGAACGCCGCATCAAGCGCCGCCTCGTTCTCGCGTACTGCGCGCGAAATGAGCGGATAAATGCTGTCGGGTACCTCTCCTGCAAAAATAGGTGTTGCAGCTCCGTTACGGAAAGCAGCGTTAGTCTCAACGATTGTACCGATCGGCAGGTTCGATATCTGCCCTCTGTTTACTATATTGATATTGGTAACCAAGTCCCCGCTGAGTCCAAGCAGCGCTCTGATCTGCAGCGCGCCCTCCTCACCGCTATCAAACAATTTCAGCTCGTCCTCACCGGATATAATGCGCTTAGTTTGTTCGGTACGATCCACTAAATATTGTTTTCTCCACGAAACAGGAGTGAGTCCGAACATCCACTTTTTGCAATCTATAAGATAGTCCTCAAAGTCCATAAACTCAGCAAGGTGTCTGTCTCCTGCCGCGGCTATGTAGCCGAAGCGACGGAACAGATCCATCTTTACTCTCTCGTTACTGCTGAAAAAGTCGTTCAGCCAGTTGCCGGTTCCCTCTTTATTGTAACCGCTTTCGTAGTATTTGTCCACAAAGCGAGTGTATACCTCGAACAAATCCTTATTCTTATAAGTCGCGTCGGTGAACCACGTAAAGTGGTTTACTCCAACCACGTTTACTATAATCTCCTCACGCGGTGCGGTGATTCCTTCCATCTCCTCTAATGCGTTGGCAAGGAACTTTTGGGTACCGAACACCTCATGGCAGCAACCGTACGCGCGGATCTCAGGAAACTCGCGATAAAGTGCGCCGACACAGATAGCCATAGGATTGGTGTAGTTGATGACCCACGCCTTCGGGCAATATCTGCGAACGCCCGCAGCGATCTCTCTCATCATAGGAACGGTACGCAAAGCACGGATGAATCCTCCGACACCTGCAGTATCACCCACCGATTGATAAATTCCGTACTTTTCAGGAGCGTGAACGTCAGACTCCATCTCGTCGTAGGTTCCGGGGAAAATCGAGATAATTACAAAATCCGAGCCTTCAAGAGCCTCACCCAGCGTTTTTGCTGCGTAATATTTCCAGTCCCCCGGAAACATATTACCTATTATCTCATTATCCTGCGCAGCGTCGTAATCAATATCGTAAAGAGCGACTGTTCCCGACATATCTTCTGACTTCGCAAGATCGTTCATGAGTACTCTTGCCCAGCTACGCGAACCGCCGCCGATATATGAAATTTTCACGTCCTTGGCGCAACCATTCTCGTAAAACATAATAATCCTCCATTGCTTTAATTTTTTTTCATTATAGCAGTCCTGCGCAACTCTTTTATAGTAAAATCTTGCCTTTTTGTATTTATTTTTGAAAAATATTGCTCTCTTTTCTTTTGTAATACTCTTTAATAAGCCATATTTTTAAAAAACAAGAGCAATATTTTGCAAAAATGTGTAAAGATAGACAATATTGTGCTATCTTTTATTCCCGCCTTGCCTTACAATATATAATGTTAAAGAATTTGCAAAAAAAGGAAGGGTTACTATGATTTCTGAAAAAATTAACCGTACCGAGAGATTTATACAGTTCGGCGAGGGCGGATTCCTGCGTGGTTTTGCCGATTGGATGATTCAAAAAATAAACGAAAAAACCGATTTTGAGGGCAGCGTTGTAGTAGTGCAGCCCATCGAAAACGGAATGTGCGATATGCTTACCGCACAAAACTGCAACTACACCCACATCATTCGCGGTGAAGAGGGCGTGGAAAAAAGCGTTATCGACGTAATTTCCCGCTGCATCAATCCTTATCAGGATTACGAGCAGTATCTCGCTTTGGCAAGTCAGCCTGAACTCAGATACGTTATCTCCAATACAACCGAGGCAGGTATTACCTTCGACCCTGCCGTAACACAGGAAGATACTCCCCCCGCTTCATTTCCCGCAAAGGTCACTAAGCTGCTCTTCTGCCGCTATAACGCAGGACTCCCCGGCTTCGTATTTTTGCCCTGCGAGCTCATTGACCGTAACGGCGACCGCTTAAAAGAAGCCGTTTTGAAGTACGCTGATCTGTGGGGCTACAGCGCCGATTTCAAAAATTGGGTAAATGAGCAAAATGAGTTTTGCTGCACCTTGGTGGACCGTATAAACACAGGATACCCCAAGGGCGAGAACCTCGAGCTCGGCTACGAGGACAATATGGTAAACACTTCGGAATATTTTCATCTGTGGGTAATTGAAACGAGCCTCGACTTAGAAAAGGAGCTCCCCTTCTCCAGCGCAGGCCTCAACGTCATAGTTACCCGAAATGAGCTCGAAAAATACCGCACCAGAAAGGTACGCATCCTCAACGGCGCGCATACCTCAATGGTTCCCTTCGCTTTACTCTCGGGATTTGATACCGTTAAATCCTGCATGGACGATACAAAGATGCGCGCCTATGTGCGCAAGTGCATTTTCGACGAGATCATTCCTACCCTCGATCTTCCCCGTGAAGAGCTGGAGGACTATGCCGAAAACGTACTGACGCGCTTTGCTAACCCCTATATCAAGCACTATCTTTCCTCGATCGCCTTGAATTCGGTAAGTAAATTCAAGGTACGCGTGCTCCCCTCTGTTTTGGAATACAAAAACCGCTTCGGAAGCTACCCCTCCACACTCGTATTCGCGCTTGCTAAGCTTATTGAATTTTACAAGGTCGGAACCCCGAACGATCTCCCCGAGGTTATGGATTTCATCAAGACTCATACCGTCGCTGAAATTCTTGCAAACACTTCCCTTTGGGACACCGATCTCACTGTCTTGACTGAGGAGGTCAGCAAACATGTTAATTCATAAGCGCGATAACGTAGAAGTCAATCTTGCAAACGGACACAAGTACAGCATCTGCGACATAAAAAAAGGGGAGAACGTAATCAAATACGGCAACCCCATCGGTCACGCCACCGAGGATATTGCTAAAGGCGAGCACGTGCATACCCACAATCTTGCAACTAATCTGTCGGATAACCTGACTTACAGCTACTCCCCCCGCGGACTTGATTTTCCCGTTACTCCCACAAGCCGTACCTTTCTCGGTTATAAGCGCGAAGACGGTAAGGTCGGTATCCGTAACGATATATGGATAGTCAGTACCGTCGGCTGCGTCAATAAAATTGCAGAGAGGCTTGCTGCTCTGACGGGAGCCTTTGCCTTCCCGCACCCCTTTGGCTGCTCGCAGCTCGGCGAGGATCAGGAGATCACCCAAAAAATACTGCGCGGTATGGTGCACCACCCAAATGCCGCAGGAGTACTCGTACTCGGACTCGGCTGCGAAAATAATAATATCGAAGTATTCAAATCCGTGCTCGGTGAATATTCCCCCAAACGAGTTAAGTTTTTAAACTGTCAGGACGTCAGCGACGAAATAGCCGCAGGCGTAGCTATCATAGACGAGCTCAAAGAATACGCTGCAAGCTTTACGAGAGAGGAAATTCCCCTCTCACAGCTCGTAGTCGGACTTAAATGCGGCGGCAGTGACGGATACAGCGGTATTACCGCAAACCCCTTGGTCGGAAGATTTTCCGACGCCTTGATAGGTATGGGCGGAAGCTGTCTGCTGTCAGAAGTACCCGAAATGTTCGGCGCAGAGCATCTGCTTATGGAGCGCTGCACCGATATTGCAGTTTTTGAAAAAACCGTTGCTTTAATAAACAATTTTAAGGATTACTATAAGCGCCACGATCAAGTGGTCTACGAAAACCCGTCCCCCGGCAACAAAAAAGGCGGTATTACCACGCTGGAAGAAAAATCTCTCGGCTGTGTGCAAAAGGCAGGAACCGCTCCCGTTTCGGATGTGCTTGACTACGGCGATACCGTTCGCAAAAACGGTCTGTCGCTGTTAAACGGTCCCGGTAACGATCTTGTTGCGGTAACGAATCTTATGGCTGCCGGCGCCCATCTCATTCTTTTCACTACCGGCCGCGGTACTCCGCTCGGAGCTCCGGTGCCCACCGTCAAGGTAGCAACTAACCGAAATCTCGCCGTAAACAAGTCCGCCTGGATAGATTTCGATGCCTCTCCCGTGATGGAAGGTAAGGATCTTGATTCCGAATTTTTCGATTTCGTCGTTTCCGTTGCATCCGGCACTAAGACCGCTAACGAGCGTCTGGGATATCGCGAAATATCCATTTTCAAGGACGGAGTAACCCTCTAAATCTTCACCAAATGAACTCCAATTCACAAAGAAAGGTAGCTTTTGCATTGCAAAAGTAATGGTCACGAAAATGAAAACTATTATTAACGACGATTTTTTATTGCAAAATAATATTGCCAAGGAGCTCTACCACGATATTGCCAAGAATATGCCGATCATCGACTATCACTGCCACCTCGTTCCCTCTCTCATCGCCGAGGACCATACGTTTAAAAGCATAGGCG
>CAJGEB010000006.1 GCA_904502045.1 uncultured Oscillospiraceae bacterium | reverse complement strand
TCTCCTCAAAATGTTCTAACTTGTAAGGATTAGTTTCCTCAACTCATATAATTGTTAAAAATATTTTAACATATTTCGGCTCCCATTTCAAACATTATTTAACTATATTTTATTTTTGTATATTTTGACCTATGCGTAAAACAATAAATATACACGAAAAAGAAAGGAATTGGTATTTTTTGAATAAAAAAAAGGCGCGACGCGCCAATCTCACTACTGTAAACAAAAAGACCCACATCGACTCCGCCTACTCCACCTTGACCTTTATTTCCCGCGACACAGCAAACACTCCCGGTAATATGCCCATAACGAGCGATGAAAACGTAGCCCTGGGCAAAAACGAGGTCGATGCGAACAGAAAGTAATCAGTCCGACAGCTTTATCTTATCTCTGATTGCTTCAAGCTTCTTTTCGCCTATTCCCGAAACGTTAAGCAGCTCATCCACCGAGCGTATTATTCCGACCTTTTCTCTGTATTCAATTATCTTCGCCGCCGTTGCAGGACCGATTCCCGAAAGCTTTTCGAGTTCCTCGGCATCGGCGGTATTTATGTTGATAATTTCCTCTTCGGCTGCACTTGAGCTCACTTTTCCGCTCTCATCAAAGCTCACCTCGGAGCTCTCTCCCACGTTTACCTCAAGCACATCTCCCCTCGGAACCAAAAACACATTGTACCCAACCAGCACTACCGCAAGTACCGCCGCCGCTATAAGCAATACGTTTTTACTTATTATTTCGTGTTTTCCGTCCATAATCATCCGATGTCCTTGTCGTCATATTCTTTAAATCCGTACCCTAATATCTCGTCCGCATTTACTACTATTAAAAACGCACTCTCGTCCAGCTCGTAGGCTATCTTCTTGAGCTGCGGGAACTGTCTTTTCTTCACCGCGCACATCAGTACATCTCTGTCTTTTTCGGAATACGCTCCCTTTGCCTCTAAAAATGTGCAGCCCCTATCCATACTCTTGAGCACCTCGGCTGCTATCTCTGCCTTTTTATCCGATATAATAAACGCAACCTTTCCCGTATCAACGCCGTAAATTATCGCGTCCATTATCTTCGTCGTGACAAATATTGCTATAACCCCGTACAAAAAGGTTTCGATATTTTTATAAGCTACCGCCGCAAGCGCAAGTACCAGCGCATCTATCAGCAATATTACCTTGCCTATCTGTATATGCGGCAGGCGCTCCTGGATATACCCCGCAACAATATCTGTTCCGCCGGTGGTGGAGTCCCTTGAAAATATCGCACCAAGTCCCGCGCCTATGCAAAATCCGCCGAACACGGCTGCAAGGAGCGCATCCCCCTCGTACCTCGGCATATACACCGATAGTATATCTATTACCGCCGACATTATTGCTACCGATTTAAGCGTCTTTAACGTGAGGACTTTTCCCCACATTTTCAGCGCTAAAAACAAAAGCGGAATATTAACTGCAAACGTTACGGTTCCTATCGGTACTCCCCACAGAGCATTTGCAATAGTCGCAAGACCGGTAACTCCCCCCGGAGCTATATTATTAGGTGCGGTAAACGCACTCACTCCTACCGTGTAGAGAACCGCTCCCACCACATCGTATATCACGTCAACCGCTATCGTTCCGAGTTTACTTTTCATCCCTACGCCTCCAAGACAAAGAAGGCGACGGCTCCTAAACACTATCTTCCTCTGCTAATCTGCTCCCAAATCTTCTCAAAGAGCTCCCGTATTCTGTCATTTTCACCGCTTAAGTATAAATACCCGAACAGAGCCTCTATTCCGGTGGCGCGACGGTAATCTGCTGCCTCCGCGCTCTTCGGAACGTGCACCGTATTGGAATTACGCCCTCTTTTTAGTATATTATACTCATCTTCGCTCAGGATACTCGCTAAAAACTCGTAAATTTCGGATTGTGCTCCTGCACAAACTATCGAAGCCGACGCCTTATGCAGCTCTCCTACCGGCTTCTCTCCCTCAAGTATCAGCTTTTCTCTTACCAATGCCTCGTACACGGCATCTCCCATAAACGCGAGCGTCTTGGGATTATACCCCCTTGCGTCCGACACAGCAAAACCCTCCGTTAATACACAAAATCAAACTCAAAGTCAAATATCCTTACCGTATCTCCCTCTTCAATACCCATCTCTTCAAGCTTGTCTATTATTCCGTTGTTGCGAAGGGTCCTCTGGAAATACTGCAGCGACTCGTAGTCCTCCATATTTACGCCGCCGAGTATTCTCTCAAGCCACGGCGCGTCTATCACGTATACACCGTATTCATCTACCGTTATCTCAAAGGACTTGCTGTCCGTTACCTCTTCCAGCTTCGGCTCCGGCTCGTATCTTTTCACCGGCGGTAATTTGCTCAGCTCCTCAGCGGTCTTGTTGATGAGAGCCTTTGCTCCCTCGCCAATCGCCGCGGATATTCTGAACACCTCATACCCCTTGCCCTTGACATACTCCTCAAAATCCTGCATCTGCTCCTCGGTCGCGATGTCGCACTTGTTCGCCGCTACTATCTGCTTTCTCTCGGCAAGCTCAGGATTAAACCGCTCAAGCTCAGTATTTATCTTTTCGAAATCCTCTTTAGGATCCCTTCCCTCGCTACCCGAAACATCTACCACGTGGATAATCAGTCGGCATCTTTCGACATGTCTTAAAAATTCGTGTCCGAGTCCGGCTCCGTCACTGGCTCCCTCTATAAGTCCCGGAATATCCGCCATTACAAACGAGCTTTCCTCTCCGGTACGCACTACTCCCAGCGCAGGAGTCAGCGTTGTAAAGTGATAGTTCGCTATCTTCGGCTTTGCATCGCTGCACACTGATATAAGGGTGGATTTTCCAACGTTGGGAAAGCCCACAAGTCCGACGTCGGCAAGCAGTTTCAGCTCAAGCTGCAGCTCAAGGCGTTCCCCCGGCATTCCGGGCTTCGCGAATCGCGGAGTCTGTCTTGTCGGAGTTGCAAAATGCACGTTACCCCAACCGCCTTTTCCGCCGCGCGCTATTATAGCCGGCTCACCGTCAGACATATCAGCAACTACTCTGCCCGTCTGGGCATCTGTAACAAGAGTTCCGAGCGGAACCTTTATTATAAGGTCCTCGGCATTTTTACCCGAACACTTCTTTGCCGCGCCGGGCATTCCGTTCTTAGCCTCGTACTTCTTCTTATATTTAAAGGTGACCAGACTCGAAATATTCGTATCCACTACAAACACAACGTTGCCGCCGTTACCGCCGTCACCGCCGTCAGGTCCGCCCGATGCTACATACTTTTCTCTTCTAAAAGATACACTTCCCGCGCCGCCGTCGCCGGCCTTCACGCTTATCCTCGCAATATCTGCAAACATCTCAGGTTCCTTCTCCTCATTCTTACTAATTAATACAAAATCCCGAGTAAAATCTACTCGGGATCTCTCTTCTTACTGCTCGTATACGCTTACTTTCTTACGGTCACGGCCCATTCTCTCGAACTTTACCTTACCGTTAACAAGCGCGAACAAGGTGTCATCAGAACCACGTCCTACATTCTCTCCCGGATGAATATGAGTACCGCGTTGACGTACTAATATATTTCCTGCGAGAACGCTCTGTCCGTCCGCTCTCTTAACTCCAAGTCTTTTGGATTCAGAGTCACGGCCGTTCTTGGTGGAGCCAACTCCCTTTTTATGTGCAAAGAACTGCATATCAAGTCTAAGCATTTATTACACCCCCGTTATAACTTCTACTTTGATTTTTCCTTCGTACTGTTCCGATAATATCTCAAGATGCAGCTTAAGTGCCTCTAACATCGCAACCACTCCGCTGCTCTCTTCCTCGGAACTGAACCTTATCTCGTTTTCGAGCGTTTCGACCTTGCACCGAGCTTTGATTATCTCAACCGCTCCGTTCACGGTCATCTGTACCGCCGACGTTACCGCCGCGCATACTATATCGCTTCCATACGGTGCATACCCCGCATGTCCGGATGCACTGAACCCCTTAAGGTTCCCACCCTTTTCTTCGAAAACTACTTTGATCATGCCATTATGCTAACGATCTGAACCTTGGTATAGGGCTGTCTGTGTCCCATCTTACGCTTGGAATCCTTCTTCGGACGATAGGTAAATACTGTGATCTTCTTACCCTTTCCGTTTTTCAATACTTTCGCGGTAACACTTGCGCCCGGTACGGTAGGCTTTCCAAATACTGCCTTGTCATCTCCGCCTACGGCAATAACGTTATCGAAAACTACTTCTGCATTTTCTTCAGCTTCGAGCTTTTCGATGAACAGAGTATCGCCCTCTTGAACGCGGTACTGTTTTCCGCCTGTTACGATAACTGCGTACATTTTCATTCCTCTTTCTTTAAGTCTCGCTAACCGAGGCGGCGCAAAATTGCACACTTAAAAAAGCCTCTTATATGCGGCAAGCCATATCATAGCATATTTTTCCGCTCTTGTCAAGCTTTTTATTTATTTTCGTCCCTGCAGGCTTCAAGCGTATTTTTGAGAAGCATCGTTATCGTCATGGGACCCACTCCGCCCGGAACGGGTGTTATGTAAGACGCCTTATCCTTTACTGCTTCAAAGTCCACGTCGCCGCACAGCTTACCGTTTTCATCGCGGTTGATTCCGACGTCTATTACTACTGCGCCCTCCTTTACCATATCGGCTCCCACAAATTTAGCCTTACCTATCGCCGCTACAAGTATATCAGCTCTTCTTGTGGTTTCCTTCAGGTCCTTTGTTCTGGAGTGGCATATCGTAACGGTTCCGTTTGCCTGAAGCAGCAGCATCAGCATCGGCTTACCCACGATGTTGCTTCTTCCTATTACCACGCACTCCTTACCCGCTACGTCTATATTATACGCCTTCAAAAGCTCCATTACTCCCGCGGGAGTGCAGGGTAAAAACTTATACTCGCCTATCATTATCCTTCCCACGTTTTCGGTGTGGAACGCGTCAACGTCCTTTTGGGGAGATATTGCCGCAATTACAGCCTTATCATCTATATGCTTCGGCAGCGGAAGCTGAACGAGTATTCCGTGGATATCCTCCTTGTTGTTGAGCTTTTCAACGAGCTCCAGCAGCTCCTCTTGTGTAGTTTCCTCAGGCAATGCATACTCCTCAGAATACATTCCGACTTCGGCACAGCCCTTTTTCTTGTTGTTTACATAGGTTCTCGATGCAGGATTATCTCCGACTATCACAACCGCAAGTCCCGGAACTATTCCCTTTGCCGCCATCTTTGCGACTTCCTCTTTTATCTTCTCTCTGCAGCTCAAAGAAACTGCCTTTCCGTCTATTATTACAGCCATTTTTACCCCTCCGAATTATTCCTCTGTTTTTTCTTCTGTATCTGTGTTTTCCGAAGCACTCTCTTGCGTCGGCTCCTCGGAAATATCCTCTTTAGCTACCTCTTCGGCGCAACTCTCTGAAGAGTCATGTTTCTCCTCTTCTTCGGACTCCGCACCTTTTTTCTTGTAAAACTTACCCTGTCTTATCAGCTCCGCCTCTTCCGTGAGTACATAAAGCTTCAGATACTCAGGGTCGTTACTTCTCTTTATCTTTGAGCGTACCGCCAAAATGGTTATTACCGCTGCGACGAACAGTAGCGCCGCAAGAATCTGGGATACTCTGAGGGTTCCTATCATAAGACTGTCGGTACGCAGTCCCTCAATGAACATTCTTCCGAAGCTGTACCAAGCTATATACATAAGGAATATCTCACCGTCAAACTTTCTGTGTTTAAGATAAATTCCAATCAGAATAAATCCTAAAAGACACCAAAGCGACTCGTATAAGAAGGTAGGATGTACCGGCGAGTTCGGATAAACCGTTATTCCCATCTGTGCAAGCTCCGTTTTGTGCTGGGTCAGGTAATTTACGATATTCGTGCCGGTCATTCCCCACGGAAGCTCGGTATTTGTACCGAACGCCTCAGCATTAACGAAATTACCCCATCTTCCTATCGCTTGTCCCAAAAGTATCGACGCGCCCGCAAGGTCAAACATCGGAAGTAATTTTACCTTCCGCGCCTTACACAATATCGCTCCGACCACAAATGCACCGATAAGTCCGCCGTAGATAGCGAGTCCGCCCTCCCAGACGTAAAGCGCTCTTATCGGGTCATCGGCGTACTCCTCGCTCCACTTGAAGATAACGTAATAAAGTCTTGCGCAGACAAGCGCTCCTACCGCTCCGAACAGTATCACGTCCACCACTCTGTCGGAATCAAGCCCGAAATTCTTGATACGGCTAAACGCATAAACAAGCGCAAGTAAAAATCCGACCGCGATGATTATTCCGTACCATCTGATTTCAAGCTCCCCTATCGAAAATGCCACAGGGTTAATTTTAAACTCAAGATTAAGCGCCGGAAATTCAATAGTATGCATTAAAACTCCTCCTTTATCCTGCCTTTATTACCGAAAGTACGCTTCTCTCGGCATTGTAGCACTCCTTCATTCTTTTATTTATCGTCTGTGCATCAGCTTTAGCTATTACCTCTATAAGCTCATACGGGTCGGTACCCGCAAAGTGCGACGATAGCAGTAGATTTGCGACGTTTTCGGTTATATCCATCATTCTGATATATTTACCGTACATCGCCTTTTTGCACATCTCAAACCTTTTCTCGTCCACGCCCTTCTCAATTACCTCTGCAACCTTTTTCTTTATCTCCGCAAATACCCTTTCAGGCTCCTTTGATTCGCCCGAAAACAGCATCATTATATAATCCCTTCCCGCAAAGGCTTCTTTGCCGAAGTCAGCATTGATAAGTCCGTCGTCGTACAGTTTCGAATACAGCTCAGACGACTCCCCTATCATTACCTCCTGCACTATCTCATCAAGCACCGAACCCTTGAAATTTTCCTCTTTGTTTATTGAAATACCCTTAAAGCCTATCTCAAACATCGGGTCCGCAACAGGTAATTTTTGCTCGACGTAGTTTTGCTCCACGTCGTTCGGCTCCTCCTGCAGCTTTCTTTCTATCGTTATATCCTCGCTCTTTTTGAGTATCTTGTCAGCCGCACGCAGTACTGCCTCCACCTCAAAATTTCCGGCTACGACAAGCACCATATTATTGAGATTATAGAAGGTACGGTAGCATCTATAAAGCATATCCGCCGTTATCTGTGCGATGGATTCTTTGGTTCCCGCAATATCCTCGCGAACGCTATTTTTGCTGTACATCTTCTCTATCATATTGAACATTACGCGCCAATCGGGGCTGTCATCGTACATCCTTATCTCCTGACCGATTATTCCCTGCTCTTTTTGCACCGTTTCGGGAGTAAAGTACGGATTCGTCACGAAATCAAGCAGTATCTCAATCGACTCTTCAAAGTTATCCGCACAGGAAAAAAGATAAGCCGTTCTGTCAAAGCTGGTGTAGGCGTTGGCGGAAGCTCCGGTCGCCGCGTATCTCGAAAAGGCGTCCCCCTCTTCGCTCTCAAAAAGCTTGTGCTCCAAAAAGTGAGCGGTTCCTGCAGGAATTTTTATAAAATCCTCATCCTTGTTAGTTTTAAACTCCACGTCTATTGAGCCGTATTCGGTAGCAAACATAGCGTACGCCGAAGAAAATCCCTTCATTTGATACAGCTTCATTTTGAGTCCGGAGCTGTGCGTCAGGGAGATATACTCCTCTCCGAGCCTTTCGGATACTACCTTATTCATCTCCCGTCACATCCTTTCCCTTAAGAAAATATACCGCGTCAAGAGTAAAGCTCTCAGCCGCCTTTACCATCTCTTCTTTGGTTACTCCGTCAATAAAGGCAGTTTCCTCTTCAGGCGAGGAGCTTTCCCCGCAAAGTATCTGTGAGAGGTACCAAGCTTCAAGTCCGCCCAGAGAATCTCCTACCGAACGGTAAGCATTTTTCATATAAAGCTTTGCGTGCTCTATATCCTCCTCGCTGAAGTTACCCTTCTTCATATCCTCCAGCTGTGCGATTATTCCCGCCTTTGCCTTTTCCACGTTCTCAAATTCAATACCGCTGTCCACCATAAGCACGTTCGTCTTTTTATCAAATCGCGCCGCGCAGTAGTAGCAAAGGCTCTGCTTTTCTCTTACGTTAACAAAAAGCTTCGAAAACGGAGTCATTCCGAAAACGGCGTTCATCATCTGTATTGCGACTCTCTTTTCTTTACTGTCGGAGTCGTTTGTTCTCCACGCCATTACAAGCTTACCCTGATTTATCTCCATCTCCTCGGTAAGCTCAAGCGCTTCTCTCTCAGGAGCCGTCCTCGACTCATATCCCATCTCTATCGGACGTCTTTCCACCAAACGAAGCTTTTCCTCAAACACGCGCTTTACTCCCTCAGCGTCACCGTCACCGACAAACATTATCTCTATCGCGGCATTTTTTATGATTCTTGCATAAGCCTCAGCCGCACTCTTTGCAGTAATCTTCTCGGCAAGCTCCACCGTTCCGTACTTTTTGATACCGTACGGCTCCCCTGCAAAAATAAGGGACTTACATCTTCCGAGCGCATAGCTCCTCTTTTCGTTTATCTCCGCCTCAATCGCCTTTATCAGATTATTTTTCTCAATTTCGACGTCCTTTTCTCCGAAGCTTCCGCAAGCTATATTCGGCTCGAACAAAAGCTCTGCAAGGAGCTGTGCCGACATCTCCGACAGCTTTTCTCCGCCCAGAGCAAACCTATCGCTTATTCCCGTGAGAGAAAGCGACAGCGTTTGATATTTTCCGAAGGACCCCGCTTCCGCGTAGAGATCCGCACCGTACATCTCGCTGAGTTTCAAATTGAGCTCCTTGAAATTTTTACCCCTTTTGAGCACAAACGGAACCACCGCATTTTCAGACACAGTCTGCTCCTCAAGCGGCAGTACCAAATTTACCGATATTCTGTTTCTTTTAAATTTACCGTCACAAACAGCACTAAACGCCGCTCCCGGCGCTATAACGCTTCTTTTAAGCGTACACCTTAAATTTTCCACCATTTCATCTCCCGACAAAATATTATATATCCTTATTTTAAACAAAATAAACGCAAACAATATCCTGCTTGCGTTTATTATAACACATCTTTTTCCCTCTTACCACAATATACCTGTTTTGTTAAAAATAAATTTTTATTTTTAACCGCTAAATCGTGACCTTAACGTTATATTCCCCACCGTCGAGGAGTATTTTGTCCGCTTCGATTCCGTCAACGTATATCTTTTTATCTCCGTTTTCCCGCACTACCTCAAGAGTCACCCTCGTATTCTTCACGTTTATCTCTGCTTTGTAGCCGTTCCATTTGTCAGGTATCTGCGGACTCACTTCAAGGACGGCTCCTCTTATTTTTATACCCAAAAGCTCCTCGATGACGGCGGTGTAGTACCAGCCCGCCGCACCTGTATAAAGGCTCCAGCCGCCGCGTCCGAAGCAGGACGGGTTAGTGTAGATATCCGCAGCCATCGCGTAAGGTTCCAGTCCGTACGCCTTATACAGCTCGTAGTCCGCACACCTCGATGCAGGATTCAGCATATCTATTACCGCCTCGCCCTTTTCCTTTAGTCCGCGGCGTAAAAGCGCCATCGCAAACCAGACTCCCGCGTGGCTGTACTGTCCGCCGTTTTCCCGTATTCCTTTAGGGTACACCTTTATATATCCAGGATTTTGCATTCCGTCACCGAACGCACCCTTAAACAGCTTAACTATTCTCCACTTTTCGTCCACAAGATGCTCGTAGGCGCTTTCGATGGCAGTATCTATCCTGCTTTTATCGTCGGTTATCTTGCTCAGTACCGCAAAGCTCTGAGGTAATATATCTATTATACACTCGTCGTTTTCCTTGCTGCCCATCTTACTTCCGTCATCGTAAAACGCCCTCAGATACCACCTTTCATCCCAAGCGTGTTCCTCGACCGACCTTTTCATTTTTTCAGAGTACTCCCTCAGCTCTGCCACCGCGATATCGTCCTCTTTATACTCACACAGCAAAATAAACTCGTCTATCACAAGTTTTAGGAACATCGCAAGCCATACGCTTTCTCCCTTACCCGCGGCTCCGACATTGTTAAATCCGTCATTCCAATCTCCGCCGCCGATAAGAGGCATACCCTTTTCGCCCGTTTTGTACCCACGCTTTATCGCCCTCAGACAATGTTCATAGATACTCTCGGTATAATCAAGCCGCCTCGTTTCAAAGTATCGCTCCTTTTCCCCTTTGCCGAGCTCTTTTCCGCCGAGATACGGCACCTCTATATCGAGTATGCTCTTGTCGCCGGTAGCTTTTATATACACGCTCACAGCGTACGGCAACCACAGCAGGTCGTCGGAATAACGGGTACGCACTCCCCTGAGTCCGCCCGCGCTTTTTGGCAGATTATGCCACCAGTGCATAACGTCCCCCTCGGGAAATTGTACCGATGCCGCACGAATTATCTGCCTTTTTGCCGTTTGGGGATCAACTCCCGCAAGCGAGCATACGTCCTGAAGCTGATCTCTGAATCCGTAGGCTCCGCCGTTTTGGTAAAAGGACGTTCTTCCGCAAATTCTCGCTTTCATCGTCTGGTTGGGACACCACACGTTGATAAACGCATCAAGATACTCATTCGGCGTGTTTATTTTTATGCTTCCCGCTTTTTCGATACTTTTTCTCGGCTCCGTTTTCAGCATTTCCCTGACTCCGCGCTGAGTAGCCCCGTACCCAAGCTTAAAAGTAACCGTTTTTTTGCTCTTTGCGGGAATTTTCACCTCTGTGATTACCGCTCCGCATTTTTCCGAATCGGCTTCGAGTATATTTTTATTCCAATTTCCCGAAAGAAAGCTCGCTTTACAGCACACTACCCTTGATATATCTTCACTTGCGCTGAGTCCTGCCCAGCATTTTACCTCAACGTTTGCCGGATTTGTTAAATAAAGGGTATTGTCGGAAAATTCCGAACGCAAAAAAGCAGAATTTTTAGAATCGACTCCCAAAATCGCCTCGATATAGTACGCGAGCTCCGCCTTTACCTCTTTTTCTCCGTCATTAAAAAGTGTGACGTCACAGTATTTTACAGCTCCCGTTTCCGAAACCCGTATCTTCACTTTGCTTCGAATACTTTTTTCACGAATCTTCCCCTCATACCACGCATCCTTCGGCGAAAAGGAAGCTAAAGCTCCCGACGTGAGATTATAAATATCTCCGCCGAGCGAAAAAAGTAACAGCTCGCCCCAATCTCCCATCGCAAAATCGTTATTCCACGGAGTCAGCTTATTTTCTCTCGAATTCACCGCCCAAGTAAAACCGGGCGAGCGTTCCGATACAAGAGTACCGAACACAGAGTTTGCGAGTACGTTACAGTACGGCATTGCAGACTCCTTCTCAACGTAAAATCTTTCACCTGCAAAATCTCCGCCGTAGGTCTTGAGCGTATTTCCCTCTTTTTTTGCACTGCTATCTCTTTCAACGTCAAGCAGCTTCCTCGGTCTTAAAAAATCACGGACATTTTCCGTCTTTTCAAATCCTTCGCAGACGGTGAGTACCGACGCCGCATATATGAGGTTTATCTGCTCTTTCGGAGCATTATCCGTTTGTACTATATATGCTCCGTCTTTTTCCTGCAAAAATCTTGCCGCTCCTGCCTGCAAGAGCGCACTCTCCGCTTCTTCTCTGAAGTGCTCGACCTCACTTTCGCTGTATAATACCACAAGGTCAAATTTTATTCCGTTTTCCCTAAAGCTCTTCAGTATTTTTGCGTATATTTTCAGCACCTCAGTTTCGGGGGTGTCCTTCGCTTCGTAAACTACTATTGGATTATCCCCTGAAATTGAAAGTCCCCACAACGCTCTCAGCGGAAGGGTATTTTTTCTTCTTGCCTCTGCCGAGCGTTTGTCTTTTATCGGGTATTTTATTCTTGCGAGCAACTTTGCAGCCAAAACTCCCTCTATGCTTCTGTTGAATACCGGTGAAATTGCAGGTCTTGCGAGCTTCAGTTCACTCTTTTTGAACTTTAATATTGCCGCGAGCGCTTCCTCTTTTTCTCTCGCCGCGCTTATCAAAAGATTAAAAGATACCCTCTGATTCGGCGCAAGACTGAGCTTTATCTTTATCGCCATACAGCAGTCGGGAGTCCCGTCGCCGCCCTCAAATTTCACCTTTTCAAACTCCTTTAGCGACTCATACCCCTTACCGTCTTTAAACAGCTTTTCCCTTCGCGTTTCATACTCATACTCGATATTTTCCGCAAATCCCACCGCGCAGCATACCTTTTTCTCGTCACTTCTGCATCTTCGCTCCAGCACTACGGCTCCTGTCTTTTCGCTATATTTTGCGGTTACGAACAGCTTTGAAAAGGCAGGATGTGCGTTGTAATCGGCATTTCGGGAAAGTATCGGCTCGAAATATATCAGAATCTCCGCCCTCTGACTTACTCCCGATATATTTTTCACGGTTATTGCTCTGCGCTCAAGTGCAAGTGTCGGGTGGACTGCACACTCCACACTACCGCTGAGCTCCGCGCCTTTATACATATATTTCACACTTCTCGAAGTTATCTGCGCCCTATATTCCCCCTCTTCGTCGTAAAACGGAGCCTTCGTGAAGGAGCTGCACTTCCCTTTCACCGATGCAAATACATATATTCCGTGCGGATACCTCAAAGAGTCAAGCGTCTCTCTGTTTACATTCGACTGAGCGTACATCAGCGCATTTTCTCCCGTATCGGAAATTATGTCGCACAGCTCTCCGTTCGACAGCGCCGTTACGTTCGGGTACTCGCACTCCACAACTCCCGCAAGCGCTTCCATACTCCTTCCCGCCCGCTCTCTTCTTTCACTACTCGTATTTCTCATACCGTCATACATCACTCCATCTCTTTCGGCTCCTTCTCTGAGCAGCTCCTTTGCGCTACCCATAAAATTATCCGCCATAAATCTTTTCTGCATTACTTTGCCGAATACCGCATTCGTCGCCGCAAGTATGCTCATTCCCACGTGATGCGCCATATAGCTCCTGCAGATGTTTTTCTTATTCTCCTCACCCTCTTTTTTGTAGCTCACCGCTTCAAAAAATCCGTATTTTGAATACATTCCTTCTTTTTCAAGCTCCTCAAGATTTCTCATTGAGCCCTTAAAATAAAACGGCAGCGTTAAAAACGAGGAATAGGGCGACACCGTTACCTCTTTGTCGGTACTGCGCTTTATACGCAGCTTATCAACTCCGTGCGCTTTGTACTGATACGCAAGATTCCTGTCAAAATTATAATACGCGCTTTCGCTTATTCCCCACGGAGCTCCTCTGAGCGTACCTTGCTTTTGGCAGTAGATGCAGTACCTCAGCGCTTCCTCTATCATCGAATTTTTATATACCGTGAGTAATATTTGCGGCATAAAATATTCAAACATGGTACCGGTCCAGGATACGAGTCCGGCATAAAGTCCGTTTCTCGTCATCATTCTCGAAAGTACTCCCCAATGCTTTTTCTCCACCTGCCCCGATGCTACCGCATAGTAGCTCGTCATTCTCGCCTCGCTCATTAAAAAATCGTAATGCGACCCTGACATTTTTCCCGTTTCAACATCGTACCCGATGGAAAGCAGCTTCCTCTTTTTATCGTAAAATACCCCGATATCCGTCTGTGCGATTACCCTCTCTATCCTCGTTACGAGGCTTTTCAGCATAATATTTTCCTCTTGGTACTCCTTGAGCCCTTCTTTCAGCGCAACGAGCGAGCAGATAAAATTACCGCTGTCCACAGCCGACACAAACGCAGGATGCAGTACCTCTAACGTTTCGGTATCGTACCAGTTGTATAAATTTCCGTTCCATTTCTCAAGCTTTTCCACCGTATTCAGCGTACGGCTCACGCGAAGAAAAAGTCCCACGGAATCTATAAATCCGAAATCTCTTGCCGCAAGCTGCGACAACATCATCAGTCCGATGTTTGTCGGAGAGGTCCTGTGTGCTACGAGATACACCGGCGCCTGCTGCATATTGTCCACCGGAAGAAAATTATCCCCTTTTACCGCGTAATCCTCGTAAAATCTGAACATTGCGCCGCAGTATTCCCGCAGTTTTTCTCTGCTTGACTCCTTTATTTTCAGGCCCTCTCTTTTGGAGCTTTTTGCAGAAAGCAAGGCTACCGGAAAAGTAAGCAGCAAAAAAACTCCGCACATTTTGCTCGCAGAATACTCCGAAAACAAAAGTACCGCCCCTATAATTTCACTCGGAAGGTATCTTTTCAGCTCCCGCCAAAACCCTTTTCTCGCTGCGTCCGCCGCGCACACCCATTCAAGCATATTCCTCTTGCTTACCGCCATACGATATACCGTTTTGGCTATCGCAATCACACTGTTTACCGCATTTTGCGCAAGCATTACAAGATTCAAAAAAGCTCCCGCCATATATTTAAGCACCCTCGGAGCCGAATAGGTAAATCGGCGGCGCACTATTATAAAAAATCCACCGTCAATTACCGTGAGCAGCGCACTCAAAATTGATTCAAATACTACCGACGCAAGCGCCGTAACCGTTACTGCCGCAGCTGTTTTTTCGTTTGCACAAAATGCTCCGTACACTATTCCAATCATAGCCGCCACACTTATCAGCGACCTGCGTAAATTATCCGCTAACTTATATTTGCTCAGTAGATTCAGGGGATTTTTGCGCACTTCTCCACCGCACTTATATCTCTTCCCCAAAAAGATTACGTTTTGCCAGTCCCCTCTTATCCACCTGTTAGCCCTCATCAGCCACGAGCTCATATCCTTCGGACTTTCATCCGTAAGCTCTACGTCCGACAAATATCCTACCCGCAGCACCGCTCCTTCCGCTATATCGTGACTCAGCACCTTACCCTCAGGCACGCTCCTGTCCAAAAGCTCGTAATATGCATTTATATTTATCAGTCCTTTGCCCGAAAATATCGCTTCCCCGAAAAAGTCCTGATACATATCCTTCGCCTTATATTCGTACTGTCCGCTTTGACCGCCGCCCGACATTACCTTCGAAAAAAACGTCTTATTTATACTCTCAAGCTCTGTTGCCATCCGAGGTACAAGTATTCCGTAGCCGCTCGTTACTATTCCTTTTTCGCGGTCCACCCTCGGCGCGTTCAGCGGATGCATCGCCGCACTTATCATCTTTTTTGCACTTCCGAACAGCAGATTAGTGTCGGCGTCAAGCGCTATCATATACTCCTTCTCACGTATTCTCGAAATATCTCCCCCTATTTTATAAAAGGAGTCCCCGTCCCCATTTTTTATATATCTGATAAACTCGGTTATGGCTCCGCGCTTTCTTTCCCAGCCGCTGTACTTCCCTTGCGTCCTGCTGTACCTTCGCTTTCTCACCGCAAAGATAAATCCGCCGCCTATCTCCTCATTGAGCTTCTCTATCTCCTTTTCAAGCGCTTCTACCTTCTCTTTATCCCCTTCCTCCTCCTGCTTATCGCTTTCTCTGAAATCCGCCAAAATGCAAAAATCTATCCCCATATCACGATTTGCAAAGTACATTTTTTTGAGCTTCTCCGCAGTAGCCTTTGCTTTTTTTATATCGGGTACAAGCTCCGACACCACCACCACGGTTTTGCCGTCCTTTACCTCTGCTTTATCTGCATCTATTGCTACTATCGTGTCTGCAGGAACCGCTCCCGCAGACAGCCTCTCGGTAATTATTCTCACTATCTCCCACAGCGGCAAAAATAACAAAAAGGGGACTACCAAATTTTTCAGCACTACTCCCGCCAACACACTCAAAATAATCCCTGCAACTATATTAAACACCAAAAGCGCTGTACCCTTTTTCTTAAAAATCTCCTTATCTCCGAAATGCTCCGTTAAATAAAATCCGACGTGCTCCCCGCTTTCTATCGCTCTTTTTATTACCTCTGTTTCTTTTTCCCCTTCACTTTTAGCTATTCTCGCCGCCAAATACCTATAATACGCTCTGCTTTTCTCGTCCATCACTCCATACACACCTGACGGGTCCTGCAAAAGCAGCTTCTCGGCTTCACTTACCCTCTCCGTTATTACTGTAAAATCTATCTCCTGCATCTTAACAAGCGCACTAACCGCAAACCCGATCTTCTTTGCGTTATCTTCAACTACCGCTTCTCCTGCCATCATTAACAGTACGCATTTCAAAGCCGTAGGCGCAAAATCAAATTCCTTCACTGGCAGCTTTATCTTTTCGTTTATTTCCCGCAGCACTCCTTCTACCGATTCCTCGCTCACCTCTTCCGACATTCCAAAAAAACGCTCTTCAAACCCTTTATATACTATCGGTTCCCCATCACAAACCGTTACTCTCCCTATCCCCTTCAGTTCCCGTATCGCTCTCTTACATTCCCGCTCAAGTATAAAATAATTGTCCCTCAGCCATTTTTCCGCTTCACTCCCGCTCGTCTCGCCGTTTATCCTCTTCTTCATTACCCTAAGACTTCTCTTGCTCCTCTTTATAAGTATCTTCGGAGTCCCCGTCGACTGCTCTTCTTTTCCTTTTCTCTCCTGCATATCTTCAGCCGCTCCCTTCTCTTGCCTTTCCTTTTTTTATTCTTCCTTTATTTTTGCCGCTTTTTATTATTTAATTCAAGTTTCCTCCCCTTTATATTCCACTCCTAAACTTCCTCTCTCGTAAAAATACAAAATCCCCCACTAAATTCGGGAGACCTCGCGAAATCTTCGATTTCGTAAGGCAAACTACGTTTGCCTTTAATAAATTCGCACAGCGAATTTATCGAGGTCTCCCTACGTTAGTGTGGGATTTTGTTATGCTGATTAAAACTCAGCTTTAATTATCGTTCATTCTGCGGTACATCTCAGAGCGACGTTTGCGTCTAATATTCCTATACTTTCTTATATTATAGGTTCGGATAGCAAATAGGATGCAGACTATTACAGCGAGCACAGCTACTATGATCCAAATATAATTGACGGCAGTAGGCTTTTCAATGCTGTCATCTTTCGGAATAAGAGTAATCGTGGTAACATCTGTTTCTAATATCCGGTCTGCTTCTTGATGAAGGTAATCCAGCTCAATAGCTGCGAGCTCCCCGCCGTACATATATCCGCCTCCGTCGAGAGAAACGGTGAGAGTAGGTTTGAACTCCTCGGTAGTGTAGGCGGTTTCGGGAATGTTGTTCGTTACCGTTATGCTTTCCTCTGTAAGAAAATTATGTATAAGGCAGGAAAGTCCCCAATTCATTGATACATAGTTGTCGCCAACGTGATCCGTGCCGTCGTAGACCGGTACCTTGATATCCTCGCCGTCATCTGCGGCATATACCCTATGAAAATTATCAAAGCAGTAGTCAAACAGCTTTTCTATCTCCTTCATTCTGTCGTATCTTTGAGTAGTTTTCATAAGTACGCAAATAAGCTCAACGCCGTCTTTTTCAGCGGTTACTACCGCAGTATATTTAGAGTCCTCGGTCCAACCGAATTTACCACCCGTGGTATATTCGTAATAATATTCCGTACCCTTGTTGAGCATCTGCACTTCAGTGTGAAAATAACGCTTTTCAGACTGTATATTAGTAGGTGGGCAAACATAGGTATTTTCACCGAACACCTCTTTGAAACCATCTACATTAAGGGCATATTTTGCTATCATCGCCATATCGTAAGGAGTGGTATAGTGGTTTTCGTCGGGGAGTCCGTGCGGATTTGTAAAGTTCGTGTTGAGAGCTCCCGCTTCTTTTGCTTTTTGATTCATTAACGCGGCAAAATCTTCTATACTGCCTGACACATGCTCCGCAAGACCGATCGCCGCATCGTTAGCTGAAGGCAGCATGGTTCCGTACAGAAGCTGTTCCACAGAAAGCCGCTCACCCGGTGAAAGCGCTATATGCGACGAGTTGTACGGAATAGTAAAAACGGAGTTTGTTACGGTTACCATTTCATCCTTCTCTGCATTCTCAAGCGCAAGCAATACCGTCATTATCTTTGTGATACTCGCAGGAAATTTCTTTAAATGCATGTCCTTTTCTATTAAAACCTGTCCGGTAGCCGCGTCCATGACCACATACGCTTCAGCAACAGTATTCGGAGCACCGGTATAGCTTGCCGCAAAAGAAATCCTCGGAAATACTGCAGCTAAAGCTACTGCCAGCAATATAAAGATACGCCCTATCCTTTTCAATGTTAATCCACTCCACAACCTACTTTTTTAACGTGAGCTCAAATGCGCTCCAATCATTTTTATCGTACTTCGCTTGTGCGACAAAACCAACTTCTTCAAGACTCTCCTTAACCTCAAACGCTCTCGGTGAGATTATTCCCGAAACCAACAGTGTACCGTCAGGCTCTATAAGCTCCGCGAAGAGCCCTCTCATCGCCATTATTACATCGGCAACGATATTCGCCGCAACTACTTTATATTTTCTGTCGGCAATAGTTTTATAAAGCGCATCGTCCGAAAGAATGTTACCGCAAAATATTCTGCGCTTTTCATCGCCTATATTATTTTTTCTGAAGTTTTCCTCTGCAATACGGGTGGAATTAAGGTCTATATCAACGCTCGTAATGTACTTTGCTCCGAAAAGATTTGCAGCTATTCCGAGAATACCGCTGCCGCAACCGACATCAAGCACCTCACAGCCCTCCTCGACAAGACTCTCCAATCTTTCAAGACAGAGCTTTGTAGTTTCATGGCTACCGGTTCCGAAAGAGGACCCCGGATCTATCTCCAAAATTTTTCTGCTGCCGTCGCTGCGGTACTCCTCCCAAGAAGGCTTTATAACCAGCTTGTCCCCAACGTTAAAGGGCTTGAAGTATTTTTTGCAGTTGTTCTCCCAGTCCTCATCCTTAACGCCGTCAACCTCTATTTCAAGGCGTCCGAATTTTTTCTCTTTGTCGTACTCCTTCAGTTGCTCCATGCTGCGCTTTATTTCACGAAGCATCTCGGCTCCCTGCTCATTATCAGCAAGATACGCTTTAACGCAGGTTTCTTTATTTTTAAGAAGCATGAGCGGATCGTCTATGTAGTCCCAGTTCCCCTCGTTACCCTCAAGAAAGCTCTCAAAATCCGCTGCATCTTCAATTATAAACCCGTTTATTCCAAGATTCAGCAGGTTACCCGTTACACTTTCCACTCCTTCAGACGTGGTGTATATAACCGTTTCTATCCAATTCATCTCTCTACATCCTCCAACGTACGCACTTTAACATAATTGGTCAATTCAAATCTTTGATTTGATGGTTGAAAAGCGCCTACGGCACTTTTCAACCTGCTATGACCATTATACCACCTCGCGCTTTTCATTACTACCGTAAAAATTTAAATTTTCAATAAATTATACTTCCTTTTTTTAATTTCCCCCTTCGGAAAGGTTCTTTTTCAGCGTACCTATCGCCTTTTTCTCAATTCTCGATACATAGGAGCGCGAGATTCCCAATTTACCCGCGACCTCTCTTTGCGCGAGCGGCTTTTTACCCCCAAGTCCGTAACGCATTATTATAATATCCCTTTCTCTGCCGCAAAGCTTTTCATCCACCAGTCTGCGCAGCCGCTCGCATTGCAGCCGCAGCTCTATCGTTTCGTATATGCACTCCTCATCTGCCACTATATCCATCAGCGTCAAGGCATTACCGTTTTTGTCGGTATCTATCGGATCCGATATGTAAACGTCCTGCGCACTCTTTTTCTTGTTGCGGAAATACATCAGTATCTCGTTTTCTATACACCGCGCGGCGTAGGTCGCAAATTTGGATCCCTTCTCATAATCAAAAGTCGATACCGCTTTGATAAGCCCAATGGTTCCTATTGATATAAGATCGTCTTGGTCCTTTTGGTTTGAGTAATACTTCTTTATCACGTGAGCTACGAGCCGCAAATTATGCTCTATCAATTTATTTCTGCACTCAAGATCGCCTTTTTTTACTCCCTCAATACATTCCTGCTCCTCTTTCGGCGAAAGCGGTCTCGGAAAGGAGCTCCCCGAAGATATATGTAAGGCAAAATATAAAAATCCCGAAATAAGTAAAAATAAAAAATAGACCGACATAAATGCGCCCCTTCCGCCCCTTAGATTTCCCTCGCTTTGATATTATATGTCGCTTTACTTTTATTTGTGCGCGTCCAAAAATAAAATTCAAAAAACAAACAACAGGCAATCAAATTGATATTGACCGCCTGTTGCATAGTACAATATTTATTTTACTCAATTGACATCGAATGTATAGGACAATTTGCGTGCGTTCTATACTCACAGCATTCCTGCTCAGAACAGCTCACTTCGCCTGCATTGATATCAATCTGACAGGATCCGCCGCCTTCAACGTGGGCAAGCTGAGTTAACTTGATCTGCCTTTTGGCTAAATGACAGTGCATCTGCCAAGTAGTTTCTGTTATCATTTTCCGTTACCCTAATTCAGCTCCCACGATGGAAACTGCAGAAACGCAGGAATACGGAGTTCCGCCCATATTGTGACTCATTCCCAATTTTATGTTTTCACGCTGACGGGCTCCTGCACGGCCGTGGAACTGAAGCCAGGACTCATACAGCATACGGATACCGGTAGCACCGATGGGGTGACCGAAGGATTTAAGTCCGCCCGAAATGTTGACGGGTAATTCTCCGTCGCGATCAAACACGCCGTTCATTACATCCTTCCAGCCTTGACCGCGCTCACTGAACAGAAGGTCCTCGTAAAGCATCAGCTCGGTGATGGAGAAGCAGTCGTGTACCTCCGCCAAAGAGATCTCCTTGCGCGGATTTTTGATTCCTGCCTCAGCGTAAGCGGCGGCGGCAGCGTGCTGAGTTTCCACTACGGTAGTGAAGTCATAGCTCTGATGCTTTTCGCCGTGTCCGGGTCCCGCTACGATCT
>CAJGEB010000005.1 GCA_904502045.1 uncultured Oscillospiraceae bacterium | reverse complement strand
TGTCGGCAGTGTACTGGTTTATCTCCTTTTCACAGATAATGACGGGGGAAAAAATAACCTACCTTTTCGGAAGAGTATCGCCAAAGCTCGCTCTTTTAATATCAATGGCACTGCGGTACTCTTCGCTTTTCACAAGACAGATGCGGAAAACGATTGACGCGCAGAAGGGTATGGGAGTATACAGAGAGGATAATATAATAGATAAAATACGCGGAGGATTGCGTGCGTTTGCGATAGTGAGTGTGTGGGGAATAGAAAACGGGATAATAACGGCGGACAGTATGGAGTCGCGCGGGTACGGCGAAGGGAAGAGGAGCTTTTTTTCTCGGTATAGATTCGGCGTGTTTGACGGAGCAGTAACCTTAGCGGTAATTTTACTGTTTTCGGTAACGGTTGCGGTAGCGGCGGTGGGCGGATTTCGGGTTGAATATTACCCGAATATAGCTTCGGCGCCGTCAGGAGCGGCTTCGGTTTTGGGATATGTTGCGTACGGAGCACTTGTGATGCTCCCGACGGTATTTGAGGTAAAGGAGGCGGTACGGTGGAGATATTTGCAGTCGAAAATTTAAGTTTCGGATATGCGGGCGCAGAAGGGAAAAAGGCGCTTGACGACGTATCCTTCAAGGTAGAAAAAGGAGATTTTATAACGATATGCGGAGCGGGCGGCAGCGGTAAATCGACGCTTTTGAGGATGCTCAAAAAGGAGCTTGTACCGCAGGGGGAGATGTCGGGAAGTGTAAGGTATTGCGGAAGGAATTTGCAGGAGCTCTCCCCGAAGGAAAGTGCGGCAGAGATAGGGTTTGTGTCACAGAGTCCGGAGCAGAGTATAGTTACCGAAAGGGTGTGGAGCGAGCTTGCGTTCGGACTTGAAAATTTGGGACTTTCGACAGAAGAGATACGCAGAAAAACGGCGGAAACGGCTGCATTTTTCGGTATTGAGGAGTGGTTCGAGCGAAAGACGGACGAGCTTTCGGGCGGACAAAAGCAGATAGTTGCGCTTGCGGCAGTAATGGCGACACAGCCGAGGGTACTGTGCCTTGACGAGCCTACCTCGCAGCTTGACCCGATAGCCGCGGCGGAATTTATCAATATTTTGGTGAAGCTCAGTCGGGAGCTTTCGGTTACGGTAATAGCGGTGGAGCACCGTCTTGAAAATATTTTACCGATGTCGAATAAGCTGATGGTACTTGATGAGGGGCGTATCCTTGAGTACGGAGAGGTAAGAGAGGTACTCGCGGCGGCAAAAAAGTACCCCGATTTGATGGCGGGAATGCCGGCTGCGGTAAGAATAAGCGGAGCGCTTTCGGAAAAAGAGGTAGCACTTACGGTAAAAGAGGGGCGCGAGTTTATTGAGAGAAATTTCGGAAATGAGATACGCAGCTTTGAGAAAGAAAAAAGGGTAATCGGAGAAGAGATTGCGCTTGAAGTAAAGGGAGTGTATTTCAGATACTCAAAAGAGGGTCCCGACGCGCTGAGAGGACTTGACCTATCGGTGAAAAAAGGTGAGATTTTCTGCATACTCGGCGGCAACGGTTCGGGGAAGACTACTGCGCTTTCGGTGATGTCGGGGATAAGCAGGGAATACTGCGGTAAGGTAAAGATATTCGGCAAAAAGCTGAGGGAGTACGGCGGGGAGCTATATAACGGTACGGTTGCGGTATTACCTCAGGACGTGCAGACGGTATTTTCAAAAAACAGCGTCAAAGAGGAGCTTCTGGACTCGAAAATAGAGGTAAATTCTGCACCGTACGGACTTTCCGAAAAGCTCGGAGCTCACCCTTACGACCTTTCCTGCGGGGAGCGCCAGCTGCTTGCACTTGCCAAGGTCATAGCGCGTAAGCCGAAGCTTTTGTTTTTGGACGAGCCGACCAAAGCGCTTGATGCGGCGGCGCGGGATAGGGTGATAGCTGCGATAATGGAGCTGCGGGACAGCGGCTGCACGGTAGTTGCGGTGTCGCACGACACGGAATTTGCAGTAAAATGCGCCGACAGATGCGCGCTTTTCTTTAAGGGAGAGGTAATCTCGGTGGCGGATACAGAGGAGTTTTTCTCAACGAACTACTTTTACACCACTCAAGCGGCGCGGATGACAAAGGAATATTACGAAAGAGCGATAACTCCGGAAGAAGTTATAGCGCTTTGCAAAATTAACAAGCGGAAGGCTTGAGGAGTACTTACAGATGATAGTAATAAAAAGTACGGCTTTGAGAAAGGTGCTGAAAATATTTATACCCTGCGTACTGATTCCCGCGGCAATAATTTTCGGGGAAACGGTACTTGAGGGAAAGAGGTACGCTGCGGTATCACTTATCGCGGCAATACTCGCGCTCGTCCTTTTTATTGCGGGAGTCGAGCGAAAAAAATCGGGTTCGAGGCGGCTTGTGATAACCGCGATAATGACGGCACTTGCGGTACTGGGAAGGTTCATACCGGTATTCAAGCCGGTGACTGCGGTAGCGGTGATGTCGGGAATGTATCTCGGAAAAGAAGCGGGATTTTTGACGGGTGCAATATCTGCGCTCATCTCAAACTTTTATTTCGGGCAGGGGCCGTGGACTCCGTTTCAGATGCTTTCGTGGGGAATAATAGGGTATTTTGCGGGAGTAATTCAGGTGCTACTGAAAAAAAACAAGGGCTTTCTTGCAGTATACGGAACAATAGCAGGAATAGTGTATTCGCTGATAATGGACGTGTGGACGGTGCTGTGGTACAGCGGAGAAATTAGCCTTGAGCTTTACCTTGCGGCGATGGTGACAGCGTTGCCGCATACAGCGCTTTACGCTGTATCTAACGTAGTATTTCTGCTGGCAATGTCGAAGCCGTTCGGAAGCAGAATGGAACGGATAAAGATAAAATACGGAATATGAAAAAGGACCTCTTCCGCTTTTTCGGAGGAGGTTTTGGGTATACGATGCATTTTTGTTCAATAAACAAGGGGATTGCGTGCAATTTATAAGGAATGGCATAATTTTGTACGAAAACACAAAGTTTATGTATTATATTTCTATGGAAAAATAGGAGCTTAAATGTTAAACTGAAGGTACGAAAGTACGTTGAATTATTATTTTGTCTGCATAGGAGGAAAAAATATGAGAGCAGCTTTTTATGAAAGTGATATAACCCCTCCGCTGGGCGGATATATGGTCGGATATTATATGAAAAGAATAGCCGAGGATGTTTTTGAAAAATTATATGCTAAGGCGGTGGTAATAGAGGACGGCGGCAAATATGCAGCGATAGTTGACGTGGATATCTGCATGCTTACTCCTGAAATGCATGATATTGTCACCAAAAGAATCTTTGAATACACCGGAATAAGACCCGAATGCGTATGCGTTTCCGCAAACCACACTCACCGCGGAGCTCCGATAAGTGACAGCTTTGATATCCAGTGTTTTGCTGATAATACGTATAAAGACGTGTTTTACCGTTTGGTAGCCGATGCGGTTATTTTGGCGTATAAAAGGCTTGGAGATGACAGCGTAACCGTTAAGTATGGCAAAGTCAAAGCTGAAGGACTTGCATTCAGCCGTAACGGAGTAACGAAAGACGGCAGATATATTACCCATCCGAGAGGAAAAGCTGATTTCGATCATGTTCTCGGAACGACCGATCCCGACCTTACGCTGCTGTATTTTGAGAAGAACGGAAAGCCGATAGGCTCCATAGTTAATTTTGCGCTTCATCAGGATACTGCGGGCGAGGATATAGGGTATACAGGAGATTATGCAGCTGTGTTGTCGGAGTATCTTAAAGATAAGTTCGGCAGGAATTTTGTAAGCTTATTTATGATGGGAGCCTGCGGGGATATAAACCACGTAAACCCCGACCCGAACGAAACCAGAGATCAATATCCGTATTGCGGACACAGAATAATCGGCAAAAAAATATTTGAGCATATTGAAGGTATGCTTGATAATCCTGATAATCTCGAAGAGGTTAGCGGCAGTGTTGAAAGCATAAAAGAGAGCGTTGTTATAGAGCGCAGAACGTACGACGGATCTCTGCTTGAGGAAACCGAGGAGCATCTCAAAAAATATGCCAATCCCACGCTTACGTTAGCTCTTTTGGCATACCGTCTGTCAAACCCGCCTGCAACCACTGAGGTGTATATACAGGTGATAAAAATAGGTGACGTGGTAATATGCGCCCTTCCCGGAGAAAACTACGTGCGGATAGGACTTGATATAAAAGCAGCATCCGGCTACAGCAAAACGATCGTTGCAACAAACTGCAATACTTATCTTGGATATATTCCCACGAAAGATTGCTTTGTTGAAAACAGCGTACTGTATGAAATGTCTGTTAACGGATACGTTAACCTCGTACCCGAAGCAGCAGAGATCCTTACTGAAAAAAGCTTAAAGATGATAGCCAAGATTTAAATGTTGTAACAGAAAAATTCCCCTGCAGCTCTCAAAGGGTTTGCAGGGGAGTTTTTATGCGTTGATTTTCTTATATCTCGCGATTGGAAGGGATGAAGATAAAATACGGATATAAATAAAACCTCTCCCGATTTTTCGGAAGAGGTCTTGATTTTTGGGTTATCTTTTCTTTGGAGTAAAAGAGGGGTTAAAAGCGTAGAAGTTTTTGCTGTCGAGCGTGTCAATGGTGAGTCGGAGTGCTTCGCCGAAACGCTGGTAGTGCGCGAGCTCTCTTGCGCGAAGGAACTTTATGGGTTCTCTGACGTCGGGATCATCCGCAAGTAAAAGAATGTTATCATAGGTAAGGCGTGCCTTTTGTTCGGCGGCGAGGTCTTCGTTGAGGTCGGAGATGGGGTTACCGGTGGAAGCTATGGTAGCGGCGGAGAAGGGCATACCTGAAGCCGCCTGAGGATAGATACCGGTGGTATGGTCGACGAAATAGGTGTCGAAGCCGGATTCCTTTATCTCCTCGGTACTCAAACATCTGGTAAGCTGATAGAGGATAGCGGAAACCATTTCCAAATGTGCTAATTCGTCAGGACCGCCGTGATGTAAATGGTTATTTTTTCGGTAATTTAGGATATATCGTGAGTTCAAAACCGTCGGGGGATATTCCGCGGGCGTTTTGGGGTTTTAGGTATTCCACCTTTTTCAACAATAGCTTGAGGAGGGTATTTTTGTGCTGCGGAAGAGAAAGAGCGCAGTAGAGCTCGGGGAAAGAGAGGGTAAAATTGTGCGGAGTACTCTGAACTTTTCGGGAGCTGAGGGAAGCGAGCTGAGATTTGGAAAACCCAAGCTCGGACTCAAGTTTTTGTTTTCGCATGAGGAAAAGCTCCTCGGAATAAATTCCTCTTTCGAGCAGGTCGCAGATGGAGGTGAGTTGCTGAGAAAGGGAGAGAATGGAGCGGTTGAGGGAAGAAACAAGTGGGTCGAAGCTGTTTTCAGCGGGATTTTGAGTAATGGAGAAGGAGTAGTTTTCGAGCCATAAGGAGAGTGCGTAGGTCAGCTTTTCTTCGACGAGATAAAGGCGGGAAGAGGTATTTTTGCAACCGTAGGGGCATATCAGCATATCGTGACGGGAGTCTTTTCCGTACGGTCGGCGCGCCATATTGTGTCCGCAGACAGCGCATACTACTATTCCGGCGAGAGAATTTTTAATTTGAGCATCTTTTTTTACGGGCGCGCCGTGTTGCTTTAGCTTTTCTTGGGCGGAAAAGAAAAGCTCCTGAGAGATGACGGGGGAGTGGAGTCCGTCAGAGAGAATGAGAGAGGAATCCGAACGAGGTCTGCTGACGCTAACACAGCCGTCGACGATTTTTTTAATGCATTTGCGTCGGTTCCAGCGAATTTTACCTATGTAAACGGGATTTTTGAGAATTTCTCTGACGGAAGAGGGACTCCAGACGGTGCCGTTTTTGGAGTGTTTGCCGCAGGCGGAAAGGTAGGAGGCTATTTTTGATGCGCCGAAAGCTTCGGGGGAGCCGTCTTGCGAGGGGAGTCCGTCGGTGTAAAGGGTGAAAATGGTTTTGACTACCTCGGCTTCTTCCGGAACTATCTCAAGCGAATACCCTTTTTCGCCTGTAAGCTTTACCTTTTTGTAGCCGTAAGGAGCACGGGGAGCGGCAAATTTCCCCTCGTTTACAGAGGAGAGGCGTCCCCGCTGGAGTCTGCGGTTAATGGTCTTGTACTCTCTGCGCGACATAAAGAGTCCGAACTCGAAATACTCCTCATCGTACTCGTTAAGAGGGTCATAAACCTTAAGCGGAGTAATAATTTTGGTACAGCTGTACTTAAAAGCACGGGAAACTACCCCTTGGTCGATGGTGTCGCCGCGGGCAAGGCGTTCCACCTCCATAACGAGCACACCGTCCCAAAGATCGCTCTCCACCTCTGAAAGCAGCTGTTTTACTACCGGACGGGAAGCGATGGTTTCGCCGGAAACTACCTCGCGGTATATTTTTTCCACGGTAATATTCATATTATCTGCAAGAGCGAGTAAGATTTTTTCGTGGCGCTCAAGGCAGGAGAGCTCATCTCCCGAAAAGGACTCCCTTTCTCTGTCTGCACGCGACTTCCTTAAATAGATACAGTATCTCAAAAAATCACCTTCGTTTTAATATATTGAGAGAATAGGACGAGAAATGCGGCGAATAGGCTGTAAGGAGAGATTAATTTGAGGGTAGTGGTCACATATGGGAGAGATAGCCGCGATTTATAGGTGCGGAGCCGCGACGATGAAGATAAAAACGGATTTTTGCGAGATAAGGGAGCGGGAAACGGAGGAGAGAGTATTGCAGATAGAGCAAACGGCGGGTAAAATTTTAAAATCGCCGGAAAGAGAAGGTTGTTATCGGGGGAAAGATGAGGTATAATGTGTGGTGTATGAAAAGATTTAAACGGAAGAGGTCAAAAGCATGGATGCAGCGATAATAGTTGCGAAGCAGTGCGTGGTAATGCTGATATTTATGTTTGTGGGAGCGGCACTGTATAAAGGTAAAAAGATAAATAAGGACGGTAACGTGCAGATAGCAAAGCTGCTAATGACGGCGGTAATACCCTGTATGCTGGTGGATGCAACGCAGGTAGAGCGTACTGCAGAGCGTACGAGGGGATTCCTTGTTGCGATAGCTCTCGGTTGCGCGGCACATATTATAGGTATCGTTCTGGAGCGCGTGGTAATAGGAAGAAGGGACGGCGGCGAGGAGCGAAAGATAGCCGGTTTCGGAGTGATATATTCCAATGCGGGATTTATGGCGATTCCTCTGATAAGAGCGGCGTTCGGAGAAGAGGCGGCGTTTTATGCAGTTGCGTATCTGCTTATGTTTAATTTATTTTCGTGGACTCAGGGAATAGCGCTTTTAAGCGGAGGGGTAAAGGGAATATCCCTAAAGAGAATGTTTTTGAATCCGGGAGTTATAGGGGTAACGCTGTCGGTGGTGTTTTACTTAACGGGAGTAAGGCTGCCGGAGCTTATAGCTACGCCGATAAGTGCGATTGGCGGAATGAACACTCCCCTTGCGATGATAATATGCGGAATGTTTGCGGCGCAGGCAAACCTAACGCAATGCCTTAAAAATAAGATGACCTACATAGTCGGTGCGCTTAGGTTACTCGCAATACCGATAACGGTAATGCTGCTTTACAAGGCGGCGGGAGCCGTAATCGGAGGTAATGAAGAATTAAGAATGATAATGAGCGTGAGTGTAATATCGGCATCTTGTCCGGTAGCGGTAGCAACGAGCTTTATGCCGGCGGGACTGGGTATGAACGGCGAAAAGGCGAGCGGATTTATAGTAATAACGACACTTGTGAGCCTTATAACGATACCCCTGCTCGTTTATGTAAATTCACTGTTTTAAATGAAGGAAAAATAATCGGAGGAAGTTGAGAAGTGGTTCTTTCTGCGGAAAATATAACAAAAAGCTTTGGTGCGAATGTGATACTTGATAAGGTATCGCTTAAAATAGAGGACGGCGACAGAATAGGACTGATAGGTTCGAACGGCTGCGGAAAGACTACCCTTTTAAAGATACTCTGCGCAGAGGAAGGGTATGACAGCGGCGAGCTGTCGATAGGTACGGGAAAAAGAATAGGGTACCTTAAGCAGAGCGGCGGAGTTAATGAAAACGGCACGATAATAAGCGAGCTGAGGGAGCCGTTTGAGAAATTCAGTAGGGTGTGGGACAGGCTCCGTGAGATAGAAAAAGAGATGGAAAGTGATGAAGGCGACGAGGACAGATACAAGTTGCTTTCGGAGGAATACAGTGCGCTTACAGATGTGTTTGAGAGCGGCGACGGGTATATGAGCGAGGTCAAAATACGCAGCGTAATGGGAGGAATGGGCTTTGCGGGAATGGAAAACGTCCCGGTAAAGACCCTTTCGGGAGGCGAGCGTACAAGACTTGCTCTTGCGAAACTACTACTTGGAGAAAATGACCTTTTGATACTCGACGAGCCGACTAACCATCTTGATTTTAAGACACTCGACTGGCTTGAGGAGTACCTTGCGGAATACAAGGGTGCTACCCTTATAGTATCGCACGACAGATATTTTCTTGATAAGATGGCGAATTCGATATGCGAGATAGAGGGAAAGAAACTGGTGAGGTACAGCGGAAATTACGGGAAGTACGTTAATTTAAAGAGGGAGCGCAATGAGCGTCTGCGCAAGGAATACGACACGCAGATGGAAAAGATAGCGAAGATGAGGGAATATGCAGAGCGAAATATAGCCAGAGCGAGTACCTCAAACAGCGCAAAGAGCAGACTTGCGGCGATAGAGAGAATGGAGCCGGTTGAGGCACCGATACCGCCGGAAAAGCCGCCGATATTCAGCTTCGAGAAGGAAAAGGAGCCGGTAAAGGACGTGCTTTATGTAGAGGGACTTACCGTTTATGCCGACGAAGAAGAAACGGTGGAGCTTGTCAGAGATGTAAATTTAGACGTAAAGCGCGGCGAAAAGATAGCGATAATAGGAGCAAACGGTGTCGGTAAGACTACTCTGCTCAAGCGGCTGCAGAAGATTGGCAGACACAAAGAGGGTAAGGTAGTTTGGGGGAAAAACGTAAGGATAGGCTACTATGAGCAGCACATGGAGGGGATAAACCCGAACAATACTGCTCTTGATGAGCTTTGGAACCGAAATCCTCGAAAGGCGGAGCTCGAAATGAGGTCAATGCTCGGAAGAGTAAGACTTACGGGGGAGAACGTATACAAAAAGACGTCGATGCTCAGCGGCGGAGAAAAAGCTAAGCTCGCTTTTTGCATACTTATGCTGGAAAAGGCAAACGTACTTTTGCTTGACGAGCCGACTAACCATCTTGATATAGCGGCAAAAGAGGCTCTTGACAAGGCGCTGAAGGAGTATGACGGTACCGTTATAATGGTGTCGCACGACAGATATCTGCTCAACAGGGTTCCTGACAAGATAATAGATATGACCGGAAGGAGTATGGACGAGTACGTCGGCGGATATGAGGAATATCTGCGCAAGAGAATAGCACCGCAAAGGAGTAAAGTTCCGGTAACGGTGCAGGATAAGACGCGCTTTGAGGCAGAGCGCAACAAAAAAGAGGAGTCCCCGAAAAATCAAGGAGCCGAAAAGGGCGGTTACCGTTCTAAAAAGGAGCGGGCGGAGCAGGTCAAGCGCAGAAGCGAGATAAAACGGCTTGAAGAAGAGATAGCTGCGGCGGAGGAAGCGATAAAGCGTCTTGAGGAGGAGATATCATCACCTGAGATAAGCTGTGACTATAAAGAAGTGGCAAAACGTTGCGAGGAAATGGAAGCTCTGCGCGCGGAGCTTGATGAAAAATATATGCTCTGGATGGAGAAATCTGCTGAGGAATAAAAATTACGGGAAAAGGACAGAGAAGGTAACCCTTCTCTGTCCTGTGTTTTGTATCGGATATTTAACGCGTCGATATGCTGAAGAAGCGTTCGGCTCGATATATTTGCCAAGCGGCAAATTCGCAGTACTAACGCAGAGTGCGTTAGTACTGCGAGCGCGCAGCGCATATCGAGCCTGCATTGGAGTAAATATATCGACGCGTACTTGCCTAGCAGCAGTTAAGCTGCGTGCAGTATTTTTATTTTGCGAAGATGTGGTTACCGATGGTGGTAATGACGGGGCGGGTGCGGATCCAAGCGTTGTTTGTTTTGGCGGGATTGTAGTAGTAGAGGGCGCCGCCGGAAGGGTCCCAGCCATTGAGAGCAGCGGTAGCGGCCTTGTAAGCGGAGCTTGAGATGGGCTCGTTAATTTGTCCGTCGGTGATAGCGGTAAAAGCGCCCTTTTGGTAGACGACGCCCGCTAAGGTGTTGGGGAAGGAGGGGTGCTCGACTCGGTTGAGGACTACAGCTCCGACGGCAACCTGACCTTCAAAGGATTCACCGCGTGCTTCGGCTGAAATTATTCTTGCGAGGAGGTAGTAGTCGCTGCCGGACGAGGTAGAGGAAGAGGAGGAAGAAGAGGAGGGGAGTCCCATTGCCGCGAGGGTCTGGGGACCTGCAATACCGTCCACCTTAAGTCCGTTTTTGCGCTGAAAATACTTGACGGCTTCAAGAGTTTTACTGCCGAAAATACCGTCCACCGAGCCGGTGTAATACCCCCATTTTTTGAGTCGGGTCTGAATTTTTGTTACCTCTTCACCGCGGGAACCGTACTGCGAGAGGGTGGGCAGAGTATCTGCGTAGGCGAGTGCCTCGGCTGACGTGTTTTGCGGAGCATAATACGCAAAAAAGAAGGAAAAAGCGGTGCATATCAGCAGAGCGACTAACATAAGAGAGCGTATAAAAATCTTTCTGGAGTTTGACATTTTGATATTCCTTTCTCTGAAAAAAACTACCTTCGAAAAAGCTTTCAAAGGTAGTTTTACTCAAAAACATCAAAATATCCAAATTAATACGATATATTTTCAAAAGACAAGGATTTCGGCGGGACGACCTCAACATCGGAATTCACTTTTGAATACTCAATAAAGAGAAAAATCTTATATTTTTCGCCGTCTGAGTTGAGGGGTTCCCTTTCGACGAGCAGCTTTGAGATGGAAAAGTTTTGGTCGGCAACTGCGGTTATCTCCATAAGAGTTTTGCTGGATTTGTGAGTGCCTTGTATTTTTAATATGTAGCCGTCATCGTTTTTAAAGAGATGGTTATAGGTAAAGTTATAGTTTTCGAAGATTTCAGAGGGAATACCGAAGATGTCCTCGGTGAAATTATCGGAGTAGTAGGAATCGGCGTACCAAGTGCCGTTATATTTGTAGTAGTAATTTTCGCCGTCGAAGTAGTCGTATTCGGGGGAATCGAAGAAAACTACGGGATTTTTTTTGCGGTAAAGCATGGCGGGGGAGCTGAAGATTATCTCTTCCGTGGAGTAAGACACCGCACCGAACAAGCTGCCGGAATCGTAAATAGTTTTGGTGATTTCGGCACTGGTGAGGGAGTAGATGAAGCGGTAGTAAACATCGAGTGCGGAGATGTTTTCTACCATAAGCGCGTCGTCGATGTTGACGGACTTCTTAAAAGAGTTGTACTTACTTTTCGGTGAGCACCCTCCGGTAGCAAAAACAAAGACGGTGAGCATAAGAAAAGAGAGTAAAAAGGCAAAGAATCTTTTCATACGAATCTAACTATCCTTTCGTCAGGAGATACCTCCCAGCAATTCCAAAGGTTTACCACGGGGACTCCGTTTTTTTCGGCATATCTGACCGTTGCACCGGTACCGCTTCGATAATCTGCGGAACTTTGGTTATAGCAAGCGATAACGAGTCCGGAGTTATCGACCATATATCTGTTTCGTTTCATATAGGAATTTTTTGTGTATTCATATTCCGTATAGACGATGATGGAGGAGTCGTCCACAAGCTCGTCGTATTTTTTTCTCCACTGCTCCGTCCACTTATCCGTCTGATTTATACTTGGAATTGCGCAAACGAGTCTGATACCGAGCTCCTTTGCGTTTTGGAGTACACATTCGGCAGCGAGCATATCAAACCCCTGCGCCATACCCGAAACGAAATTTACAAACCCCTTGGAGTGCGCGTAGCGTATCTCATAATTGAGCATACGGTAAAGTACCTCAATTTCTCTTGAATAACGCCTTCCGCCGCAGGGGAGTTTCGAGGGACGGTGTCCGGTGAAACAGCAGGTAACGTTTTTGTCAAATGAAAACATCAAAAGGAACTCCTATCTTATAAAGTAAAATACAATGTAAAGCACGACAAATACTACCGGTTGATGCAAAATATAAATAAAGAGGGTGTTTTGTCCCACAAGGGATAAAAACTTGGAATGCCTTTTATAGAAAAATGCGGGAGCCCGTCTTTCTCCAAGGAACGCGCCGAAAAAGCTACCCGCAAGAAAAACGAAAAGCCACGGCAGCAGCGGGAAATAGTCGACGGGGAAGTAGTCGAGCGGCGGGAACCCCACAGGAATGAGCCAAACGCTTGCTAAGTGGGAGGGGACATCGAAAGTCAAAACGCCGGGAATACCGATTTCAAAGTAGTAGGAGTTATAAGTTATCAGCGCAAGGAAGGCGAATAGAAAAAATCCGACAAAGCGGTTCATTTTGGTGAGGAGTTTCCTAAGCAGCGCAAAAATTATCATACAAACGCCGAGGCACTGCAAGATTCCGAAGAGGACGAGCTGGTCCTTGAAGAAAATATAGGTAACGAGCGTAACGGGGAGTCCGAGCAGAAAGCACAAGATTCCGCGCCTCAGATTACTTCTTGAGAAATAACAGGAGGCTCCTGAAATAACAACGAACAGAAGCTCAAACGAAAGTCTTACGGTGGAGATAAAAGGGGAGGTGAACAGCGGAATATCCACCCCGAAGATAAAAACTATATCGAAAAAGGCGTGGTCGAGTACCATAAGGAGTATCGCAAGACCGCGCAGCTCGTCTATGAGCCAAATGCGGTTATCGCTGCGGTTGCGAAAAAGCGCAAGCTTCATAAAACTGCCCCCTTTTTATCTGACTGTAACCATTATAACTAAAAAAAGAATCAATATCAAGAGGTGGGGAATAAACGACAAAATAATACAAAATAGTCGCGCCGAAAACGACATAATCGGACTTGCGGGGATATGTATAATAAATACAGAAAAGGGGAGTAGGCGTTGGAAAAGGTAATTTACATAGATATCCTCACGGTAACGAATATAATAGTAAATTATCTGCTGCTTTATGCAACGGTAAAGATAACGGGGCGTAAAGCATCGCGGTGGCGGACGATAGCTGCGGCGTTTGTGGGGGGAGTGTACTCCTGGACGATACTTCTGCCTGAGCCTGCAGAGGTAATTTCTTTGGTGGGTAAGGTATTGGTGTGCGTACTGATGACGGTGATAGCGCTGGGAGTGAGGGGGAGAAAACTTACGGAGCTTCTCAAGGATGCGGGAGTATTTTTGGGGATAAGCTTTTTGTTTGCGGGATTTTGTTTCGGGATATGGAGTACGGTGCGTCCCGAAAAGATGCTTTTCAGAAACGGAGCGGTATACTTTGACATAGACGCGGTTACCCTTGTTTTATCAGCGCTTGCAGCGTATATTTTTGCACAGGTTTTGTTTAAGATATTCCGAAAACGGACGGTTGCGCAGCAGGAGTATAAGCTACGGATAAGATACAGAGAAAGGGTCGGGGAATTTTTGGGATTTGTGGATACCGGAAATTTTCTGACGGGTACTGCGGGAGGAGTTCCGGTAATTGCGGCATCGGTGAAGAGCGTAGAGAAGATTTTGCCGCCCGAAATAATAAATGCGGTGAAGGACCCGTACGGTTCGGTGCAAAATCTTGAATTTTTGCGGGAATATTACGAGGTGAAATATATTCCCTATTCCACAGCGTCGGGAGCAGGCGCGCTTTTTGCCGTGGAATTGGACGAGGTGGTAATAATTGAGGGAGAAGATGAGTACGATGCGGGTCAGGTGCTTTTGGGAATATCAGGCGAGGGAAGTATGCCGGATAAGCTGATACTGAGTCCGCAGATGATAAAAATACCGATAAAAGCAAAGGGAGGAGAAGTAAAATGCTGATAGTGAGTATGATGAAAAAGGCGGTAGTTGAGCTACTGTTTAAATTAAAGTACGGAGGTAAGCTTTTTTACATAAACGGTCCCGAAAGTCTGCCGCCCCCGCTTACCAAAGAAGAGGAGAATATAATATTCATAAGACTCGAAACGGACGAAAAATCCGCCCGCAAGGAGCTGATAACCCGAAATCTGCGGCTTGTGGTATACATAGCAAAGAAATTTGAATCGACGGGTGTTGGGATAGAGGACCTTGTGTCGATTGGAGTGATAGGACTGATAAAGGCGGTCAATACCTTCTGCCCGAAGCGGAATATCAAGCTCGCTACCTACGCATCGCGGTGCATAGAAAATGAGATACTAATGTTTCTGAGAAAAAATCAAAATCAGAAGAGTGAGATATCCATTGACGAGCCGCTGAATATCGACTGGGACGGAAACGAGCTGCTGCTTTCCGACATTCTCGGAACAGAAGAGGACAGCGTAAACAAAGACATAGAGCGCGACGTGGAAAAGGGTACTCTTATAGAGGCGGTGAACCGTCTGTGCGACAGAGAAAGGGTAATAATGGAGCTGAGGTTTGGACTGAACGGCCAAAAGGAGCATACTCAAAAGGAGGTTGCCGATATAATCGGAATCTCGCAGTCCTACATATCCCGCCTTGAGAAAAAGATAATCACAAGGCTCAAAAAAGAGATGGAAAAGGCATTGATGTATTGAAAATATTGGTAAAAAGCGAAAAGTGAATTTTCCCTCTTTCCTGCGACAATACTTTTTATGTAAAAAAGAGGTCGAGGAGAGAGAAGCTTGTATATCAATAAAGTAGAGATATGCGGAGTAAACACCGCGAAGCTGCCGTCGCTTAAGGAGGAAAAGAAGCTTGAGCTGCTAAAACGCATCAGAGAAGGGGATAGCAGTGCGAGGGAAGAGATGATAAGCGGGAATTTGCGGCTGGTACTCAGCGTAATTCAGAAATTTTCCGGACGCGGAGAAAATCCGGACGACTTGTTTCAGGTGGGATGCATCGGACTGATAAAAGCAATAGACAATTTTGATATCAGCCAATCGGTGAGGTTTTCCACATACGCGGTTCCGATGATAATAGGGGAAATAAGGCGGTATCTGCGGGACAACAACTCGGTGAGGGTGAGCCGTTCGATGCGCGACGCGGCGTACAAAGCGATGCAGATAAAGGAGCGAATTACCAATGAAGAGTCAAAGGAGCCTACCGTCGAGCGTATCGCAAAGGAGATGGGAGTCGAAAAGGAGCAGGTAGCACTTGCGCTTGAGGCAATCGTGGAGCCGATCTCGCTTTACGATCCGGTGTATTCCGACGGGGGAGATGCGGTGTACGTAATGGACCAGATAGGCGATAATGACGACGACCGCTGCTGGCTTGAGGAGATAGCGGTGAAGGAGGCGATAAACGGACTCGGCAAACGGGAAAAACGGATCCTTTCACTCCGATTTTTCAAAGGAAAAACGCAGATGGAGGTGTCGCGGGAGATAGGAATATCCCAAGCTCAAGTAAGCAGACTTGAGAAATGCGCCCTTGATAAGATAAAAAGGCAGATATGAAAATAAAAACGGCGGTACACACTTTGTGTATCGCCGCATTTAGTTTGCGTTTCAATATCCTTTAATAACCGTTAAAATTTGATATGAGCGGGGTTCCTCACAAGAAAATTAGCAGAGCATCAACAGTCAAATCCGAAGTTTTCGGTCGAGCTTCTTGACCGGAGGATTTTTGCGGCAGCTCGTTGACGGGGAAGGTGCAGAGGGGTATAATAAAAAGTAGAGATAATGAAAGGAGCCGCGGGGATATGAAGGGCTGGCTTATTTGTAACGGAGCCTTAAACAGCGGAAAGTTTACCGAGCATACAGAGATGCTTTTAGCCGCTGCGAAGAAAAATGGCGTTGAGATGGAATACAGGCAAAGCGACGGGATAATATACACGCTCGGCGGCGACGGAGTACGGTTTCTTGAAGAAGTTCCCGAGTTTGCTGTATTTTGGGATAAGGATATAAGACTTGCGTACGCGCTTGAGGGTGCGGGAGTAAGGCTTTTCAACAGCGCGGCGGCGATAGAAAAGTGTGATGATAAGGCGATAACCCACGAGGTACTTGCAAAGGGCGGAGTAGCTATGCCGAAAACGATAACGGCTCCTCTGACGTTTGAGGGAGTGGGGTACCCTGACAAGAAATTTTTCGAGAGAGCGGGAGAGGTGCTCGGATATCCGCTGGTGGTAAAGGAGCGGTTTGGCTCGTTTGGTAAGCAGGTATATCTTGCGAGGAGCTTTTCGGAGTTGTGCGAGATAGTTGACAGACGCGCTCCGAGGGGAATGATACTTCAGGAGTTTGTGAAAAGCAGCTACGGCAGAGATGTGAGGATAAACGTCGTGGGCGGGGAGTGTATAGCCGCGATGTACCGCGAGGCGAAGGAAGGCGACTTCAGAGCTAACGTTACAAACGGCGGAAGTATGAGGGAGTACCTGCCGAGCGAAGAGGAGAAGGCAGTAGCGGTAAAATGCTGCGAGCTTTTGGGAGTAGACTTTGCGGGAGTAGACCTTTTGTTCGGTGAAAACGGACCGCTTGTGTGTGAGGTAAACTCAAACGCACATCTAAAGAATATAATGACGGCTACGGGAGTGAACGTAGCGGACGAGATATACCGATACATAAAAAGAGTGCAGAGGGACGGAGCAAAATGAAGGCGTGGCTTATTTATTCCGAAAAAGAGATAGAGCGAAACAGGGAATATATAAAAATATACGAAAAAAACGGGGAGCAGCTGGGGATAGAGATAGAGCTGATTGTTTCGGAGCTCCTTGAAATCGGGGTTCGCGAAAATAAGGAATACGTTTTATATCGCGGTGAGGAGATTCCTTGCCCTGATTTTGCAGTATGCAGGGATATCTACCCGCTGCTGACGCTTCAGCTTGAGCGGCTGGGGGTAAGGACCTATAATAATTATGAGGTTGCGAGGATATGTAACGATAAAGCGCTGTGCATACAGTATCTTGCGGGAAAAGGGATAGATGTGCAGGAGAGCGTTTTTGTGAGAAGAGGAGCGGTTCCTGCCGTGAAAGAGTACCCCGTGGTAACGAAGCCGGTATCGGGACGGGGTGGTAAGGGAGTATTACTTGCTCGAAATGAGCAGGAGCTTTTGAAAAATATAAAAAACTACGATGAGGACTACCTGATGCAGCCGCTTTGCAAAAATCCCGGCAAGGATTTGCGGGTGTTCGTGGTCGGGAAAGAGATAGTGGGAGCTATACTGCGCTATTCCGACAGAGATTTCAGAGCAAACTACTGTCTGGGCGGCGATGCTCGGGTGTACGAGCTTTCCGAAAAGGAACGCGAAACGGTAAAAAGGGTGATAGACTGCTTTGACTTCGGAATGGTCGGGGTGGACTTCATCTTTAATGAAAAAAACGAGCTGATATTTAACGAGATAGAGGACGTGGTCGGCTCAAGGACTCTTTATGCAAAGACGGATATTGATATCGTGAGGAAATATCTTGAATATATGAAGAGGGATATTGAGGGACGCGATGAAAGATAGGATACGGAGTCGGCTGTTTGAGCTGCAGGATTTAAAGTACCGAGAGTTTCACAGTGCGCTTATGCCGACGGTGCAGCGCGAAAGGGTGATAGGAGTACGGGTCCCCGAGCTTCGAGCGCTTGCAAAGGAACTACACAGAGAAAAGGGAATAAAGGAGTTTTTAGCGGAAACGGAGCATAAGTATTACGAGGAAAATAATCTGCACGCATTTATAATTGAGGGAATAAAGGATTATAACGAGTGCATATTCGAGGTAAACAGATTTTTACCCTTTGTGGATAATTGGGCGACCTGCGATATGCTGCGTCCGAAGGGGTTTTCAGCGCATAAAAAGGAGCTCCTTACCGAGATAGAGAGATGGATAGTGTCGGATGCGGAGTATACCGTCAGGTTCGGAATCGAAATGTTGATGGTGCACTATCTTGACGAGGATTTTGAAGAGAGATTTCTTGAGATGGTTGCGGGAGTAAAAAGAGAGGAATACTACGTGAGGATGATGGTGGCGTGGTATTTTGCGACGGCACTCGCAAAGAGATACGATGAGGCGGTAAAATATATCGAGGAGCGAAGGCTCGACGAGTGGACTCATCAAAAAGCGATACAAAAAGCAGTTGAGAGCAGACGGGTACCCCAAACGCACAAAAAAATACTGAAAAGTCTGCGGTAAAAGCGAAATATATAAGGAGCGGCTCTTGTAAAAAGAGGAGCGGCGTGTTAAAATTATGAAGATACCAAAGAGGAATGAAAGGAAGATAGGCAAATGACTACGATTCACGACGGCGGAGTATTTTTGTTCGGAGGCTCGCGGGTAGTTAGTGAGAGCGAATGTGATTTTGCAAAGAAGGAAGACGCTGTAAAAAACACGATGGCGTACGGAATTTTAAATGCTCACAACACATCGGGAGACGAGGATAATTTAAAGATAAAGTTTGATGCACTTGCATCGCACGATATTACATATGTGGGAATAATCCAGACCGCGAGAGCAAGCGGACTTGAGAAGTTTCCGGTACCGTATGTTTTGACTAACTGCCACAACTCCTTGTGTGCGGTAGGCGGAACGATAAACGAGGACGACCACCTGTTCGGACTTTCCGCGGCGAAGAAGTACGGCGGAATATTCGTACCTGCACATCAGGCGGTCATACATCAGTACATGAGAGAGATGATGGCGGGCGGAGGCAAGATGATACTCGGTTCCGACAGCCACACAAGATACGGAGCTATCGGAACGATGGCGATAGGCGAGGGCGGACCCGAGCTTGTAAAGCAGCTTTTGGGACGTACCTACGACGTGAAGCGCCCTGAGGTAGTGTGCGTGTATCTTGAGGGAAGCGTAAATGCGGGAGTAGGTCCGCAGGACGTTGCACTTGAGATAATCGGAGCTGTTTTTAAGAGCGGATACGTAAAGAATAAGGTAATGGAATTTGTCGGACCCGGCGTTGCGGGACTTGATATGGATTTCCGTATAGGAATCGACGTAATGACCACCGAAACTACCTGCCTTTCATCTATATGGGTAACCGACGATAAGACGGAGGAGTATCTCGCAATTCACGGAAGAGCCTCTGAGTTTAAGCGTCTTGAGCCGGGAGAGATGGCGTATTATGACGGACTTGTGAAGGTAGACCTTTCTGCAGTAAAGCCGATGATAGCGCTGCCCTTCCACCCGAGCAACGTTTACAGTATCGAGGAGCTTTCGCTTAATGCGGGAGATATTTTGAGAGAGGCTGAGCTGAAGGCGGCAGACGGTAACGAGGGAATGAACTTTACCTCGAAGTTGACTGCTGACGGTAAATTAAGAGTTGAGCAGGGAGTAATCGCGGGTTGCGCGGGCGGAACCTTCTCGAATCTCTGTGCTGCAGCGGATATCCTTGACGGAAAGAGTATAGGAAGCGGAGAATTTGCGCTGAGTGTGTACCCGTCGAGCCAGCCGGTAATGATGGAGCTGATGAAGAACGGCTCCTTAGGTAAATTGATGGCGGCGGGAGCTACTGTCAGAACCGCGTTTTGCGGACCCTGCTTCGGTGCGGGAGACGTTCCTGCAAACGGCTCGCTGAGCATAAGACACTCCACCCGTAACTTCCCGAACCGCGAGGGTTCAAAACCCGCAAACGGACAGTGTGCGGCAGTAGCGCTGATGGATGCGAGGTCCATTGCGGCGACGGCGGCTAACGGCGGAATTTTAACTGCGGCGGATAAGATAGACGTAGAGTACGGAAATCCGAAATACTTCTTTGACGGAGATATCTATGCAAAGCGCTGCTACTTCGGATTTGAAAACGCACAGCAGGATAGCGCACTCAGATTCGGTCCGAATATAGTTGACTGGCCTCAGATGCCCGCACTTGAAGAGGATATACTCTTAAAGGTCACGGCGGTAATAATGGACGAGGTAACCACGACCGACGAGCTGATACCTTCGGGAGAAACCTCCTCTTACCGTTCTAACCCGATGAAGCTTGCGGAGTTTACCCTTTCGAGAAGAGTACCGGAGTATGTGGGAAGAGCGAAAGCGGTAGCCGTGCTTGAGAAGAACAGAGAGTCGGGAGTAAAGAATGCAGAGCTTGAAGCGGTATTTGCTGAGATAAGGAAGATAAAGCCGGAAGCTGCTGAGGAAAATATTGAGATAGGAAGTACCGTTTTTGCTAAAAAGCCCGGTGACGGTTCCGCAAGAGAGCAGGCAGCGTCCTGTCAGAGAGTACTGGGCGGACTTGCGAATATAGCTAACGAGTACGCAACCAAGAGATACAGAAGTAACCTCATCAACTGGGGAATGCTGCCCTTCATAATGGACGGCGACCCTGCCTTTGAGGACGGCGATTACATTTTCGTGCCTAATGTCAAGAAGGCAGTCGAGAAAAAGACAGAAGAGATAAGTGCGTATATTATAAGAAACGGTTCGAGTGAGAAGATAACGCTTCGTCTGGCGGGACTCACCGATGACGAGAGAAAAATAATCCTCGACGGCTGTTTGATAAACTACTACAAAAACTAAAAAAGAGGAACCGGAACGGAGATTCATTCGATAGCACCGGTTTACGATGAAAACTCCCGAATTCTCATACTCGGGAGTTTTCCGTCTGTGAGGGGAAAATCATACGCAAAGAGGAGTGAGATGTATGGCAAAAGGAGAAAATCAGAAGCTTAAGGCGATGTATCTGATGAAGATACTTACCGAAAATACCGATGAGGAACACGCGCTTACGATGTCTGAGATAATTGAGGAGCTCGGCAGATACGGGATAAGTGCGGAGAGAAAGAGTATTTACAGTGATATTGAAGCGCTGAGGGTGTACGGAATCAATATAGAAACGAAAAAGGATAAGAGCGTGGGGTACTATGTCGGGGAGCGGTTATTTGAAACTCCTGAGCTGAAGCTTTTGGTGGACGCTGTGCAGGCGTCGAAATTCATTACCCGCAAAAAGAGTGACCTACTCATTAAAAAGCTGGAAACGCTGACGAGTAAGAGGGGAGCACAGCGTCTGCAGAGGCAGGTGTTCGTGTCTAACCGCATTAAGAATATGAACGAGAGCATATACTACTCGGTGGACTATATCCATGAGGCTATCTCGGATAACGTTAAGATACGGTTTCAGTATTTTGATTGGGACGAAAAGAAGAATAAGAAGCTGAGGAAGGATGGCGCGGAATACAAGGTGAGTCCGTGGGCGCTTACTTGGGATGCGGAAAATTACTATATGATAGCGTACGAAGCGGAATCTGAAAAGA
>CAJGEB010000004.1 GCA_904502045.1 uncultured Oscillospiraceae bacterium | reverse complement strand
TTTTTACTGTTTTTCCTTCATTTGGGGATTGTTTTATTATCTGTCCGCGGTCATATTTTGCGCTGTATTCCGGAGTTACGATTTCAAATCGGAAATCTTGATATTGGGAAAGCTCTTCATATTGTACCCCTATAAGATTCGGAACTACTACGTCGTCGGTTTTTTCAAGCGGGTTTACTATCCAAAACATACCTACAATAAATATTACCGTAGTCAATATAAAGGCAAGTGCCACTCCGAAAAGAACAGATAATACCGGAGATTTGGTAAGCACTTTATCTGTATAGGCTGATTCTGTAAGAAGTTTTTTCTTTTTAGGCTTTGTTGGTTTTCTTTTTTCGGAATTTTGCAATGTATTTGATGAAGTTTCTTCAATTTTACTTTTTTCAATAGGTATTCCTATGTGTCCGAAAACAATATCGGGATTTTTTTGAAATTCATATAGATCTTTAAGCAACTCTGCCGCAGACTGATACCTGTTTTCAGCATTTTTTTGCATAGCGCGAAGCACTATATCCTCAAGGCCTTGCGGTACATCCGGATTTATATCTTTTAATCTCTTGGGCTCTACTTCTATCTGCTTTAATGCAACAGATACTGCATTTTCGGCATCAAACGGAAGCTGTCCCGTGAGCATTTCGTACATCATTATACCCACAGAGTATATATCGGTCTTATCGTCGGTGTATTCTCCTCTCGCCTGCTCCGGACTTATATAATGAACGGAACCCATCGCTTTATAGGTAACAGTTTTTTCTTCGCTGCGTGCAAATCTGGCGATTCCGAAGTCGGTTACCTTTATCGTACCGTCAATGAGTAGCATTATATTCTGCGGCTTTACATCTCTGTGTACTATACCTTTATCATGAGCATGCTGCAACGCTCTCAATATCTGAACGGAAAAGTAAACAACGTCTTTCCAATGCAGTATTTTTTGACGGTCAATATATTCCTTGAGAGTAATTCCGTCTATATATTCCATTACAATGCACTGAACTTCGTGCTCAAAGCTTACGTTATATATTTTAACTATATTGGGGTGCGAGAACATTGAAATAGCTTTAGATTCATTTTTAAAACGGCGCAACAAGTCCTCATCCGAAAGATGTTCATCTCTCAGAATCTTAATTGCTACTTCGCGCTCCATTAAATGATCGTGCGCTTTATAGACATTAGCCATTCCGCCAATTCCTATAAGCTCTTCTATTTCATATCTGTCATCTATTTTTTTTCCGATATATTTATCCATACTTTTTTACCATTCTTATTTTATTATAATAACTGCAGTTATATTGTCGTCTCCACCCTTATTATTGGCTTCATTTATAAGGAAATCGACCGATAGCTCTTCATCGCGCATCTTTTTGAGAAGCATTCCTATCTCTTCGTTTTTAAAGTAGTTTGATAATCCGTCCGAACAGATAAGTACGATATCTCCGTCCAATATATCGCTTTTTTGAACATCAATTTCAACTTCTTGCGCTACTCCGACAGCTCGAGTTATATAATTTTTATGCGGATGCGTTCTCGCTTCTTCAGGGGTTAACTCTCCCTTTTCCACTAAAACTTGAACTATGGAATGATCGGTAGTGATCAGGTCAAGGATGTTTCCGCGCAAACGATAAACACGGCTGTCACCAACATGAGCAATATACATATCGGTACCTTGAGTAACTACAACGGTAGCGGTAGTTCCCATTCCTCGCAGCTCAAGATTATCTTGAGAAACATCATAAATATATTCATTGGCTTTCGTTATTGCGTTTAATAAAACCTCAGAACAATTTGCATCCTCACTATAATTACCCAAAAATTCCTTATTTATTATTTTAAGAGCTCCCGAGCTTGCAACGCTTCCGCCGTTTCCGCCACCCATACCGTCACAAACTACGGCACACACAGAATCATCTCCGAGCATATTGATGCTGAATACGTCCTGATTTATCTCTCTCACTCTGCCTATATCGCTTTTACCGTACACTTTTATCATTGCAACTCACGCTCCTTTGATAAAACATTATCTCTTCTTAACTGTCCGCAGGCGGCGTTAATATCAGAACCCAGTTCGCGCCTTACGGTAGCATTAATTCCGTTTTTCAATAAAATGTTCTGGAATGTTTTAATTTTATTTTGAGATCCTCTCTTATATTCCCGTTCTTTTACTGCATTAAGAGGAATCAAATTAACGTGCCCTTTTGAATTTTTAAGCAGTTTAGCAAGTTCACCTGCATCTTCGGCGGAATCATTTACACCGTCTATCAAGGAATATTCAAAAGATATTCTTCTGCCGGTATACTCAAAATATTCCTTGCAAGCCTGCATTAGTTCCTTTATACTCCATTTTTGAGCTATCGGCATTATCTCTTTTCTGGTGTTATCGTTATAAGCGTGAAGAGATATTGATAGCGTAAGCTGCAGTTTAAGCTTCATTAAATCTTTAATTTTATCGACGAGTCCGCAGGTGGAAAGAGATACGTGCCTCAGACTTAGATTTTGTCCGTTTTCAGAAGAGAGTATCTCTAAAAACTTCATTACATTATCAAAATTATCAAGCGGCTCCCCGCTGCCCATAAGCACAAGACTTGCTATTTTTTCTCCGCAATCTAACTGCGCGCTGTAAACCTCATCAAGCATTTCCGCCGCAGTTAAATTTCTTGAAAGTCCGCCTAAAGTAGATGCGCAAAATTTACATCCCATCCGACAGCCTGCCTGTGTAGATATGCATAAGCTTTTTCCGCGCTTATACTGCATTAGCGCTCCCTCTACACACTCTCCGTCCGCCATTTCATATAAATATTTTACAGTACCGTCTATAGCGGATACAAGTCTTTTTTTTATTTTAACATTATTTATAAAACATTTTTGTTCAAGTTTCTCCCTCAAAGAAAGAGGAATATCACTCATTTCTGAAAAATCACAGACATTTTTCTGATGTAACCATTTGTATATCTGAACAGCTCTAAAAGAAGGACATCCCTCTAAAACCAAAAAGTCCTTTAATTCATTCAGATTCATAGATTTTATGTCTGTTTTTTCTGTTTGCATACTATTTTTTCCTCATTAGTTTAGCAATAAAGAACCCATCACTGTTATAATCTTCCGGTAATATAGTTCTCATGCCGTTATTTTCTTCTTCGCTGTCCACAACCGAAAATCTTACAAGCTCAAATTCGTCATTATCTTTTAAGAATCTCAGGACAACATCTTCGTTTTCTTTTTTGTTAACGGAACAGGTAGAATATACTAAAATCCCACCTGCTTTAAGATATTTGGCGGATGTTTTAAGTATTTGAAATTGAATATCATAAAGAGCCGCTATCTCTTTTTCGGATTTATACTTTATTTCGGGTTTTCGTCTGATTACTCCCGTTCCGGAGCAAGGCACGTCGCACAACACTCTATCAAAAAGTCCAAGCCCTTCATTGTACTGTGCTCCGTTGTTTTCCGTAACCTTCACGATGTCTATTCCTAAACGATTTTTACCCTCTTCTATCAATTGTAACCTATTTTTATGAATATCACAAGACAATATTTCACCTTTATTATTCATCTCTTGAGCAGCTGTAAAAGATTTTCCTCCCGGAGCCGCACAAACATCCAACAAGCGAACTCCTTCAGTAAGCTCGAGCGCTTTAACACAAAGTTGCGATGAAAGATCCTGAACATAATAAAACCCTTTTTTAAATAAGGAGTTTTCGGTAATATCTCGCCCTTCGTATATCATACAATTTTTAACCCCTGCAACCTCAGAAACTTTTTCCGCATTGTTTGCTAATAAAAGGGTTTTAAGCTCCTCACAGCTCGTTTTTAAGCCATTTACGCGTATGAATATCGGAGGTTTTCCAAAACTTGTCTCCAAAAACATATCAGCCTTATCATTTCCGATGCTTTCTTTTATTATTTTTATTACGTCTTCGGAGCAGGAATATTTAAAGGATTCATTTCGGGTTAATTCTTCAAGAACTCCTTTTTTGAGAAAGTTTCTGAGTACGGCATTAACAAATCCGCCCGCGCTTTTAACTTTCATCTCATTAGTAAGCTTAACCGCTTCATTTACCGCGGCACTGTTCGGTACCGAATCCATATACATAATTTGATATAAAGCACATCTTAAGATTGCTTTTACTTCAGGAGAAAGTTTTTTTACCTTAGAATATGCACTGATTATTTTGTCAAGAGTTATAAGCCGCTCTATAACGCCGTAAACCATTGCTCCCGCAAACATTTTATCGGCAGGATCCAAATCACAATTTTTAAACATATTTGAGGTAACGATATTAGAATATCCCCCGTTATCTATCCTCATTAACGCTTCTGCTGCATATCTGCGAGCACTCTTCCCCATTTAGCTGTACACTATCCTTTTATCTCAAATTTTGTACCTATCGGTAGCCGTTTTCCCCTGAGAAAATCTTCTCCGCTCATTCTTTTGGAGCCTTCTCCTTGTGCTGAGGTAATCTCAACGGCGCCGCTCTTGCATGAGATTATCATTTTTTTCTCGCTTAAAAGCTCTCCCGCTTCTTCACTTGATATTTCATCAGAAATAACACTTGAAAAAAGCTTTAATTTTAATCCGTTCACATAAGTAACGGCGCACGGCCAAGGAGATAATCCTCTTATTTTATTGTGAATTTCCTGTGCCGTATCTTTAGTAAAATCAACCTCAGACAGACTTCTGTCAAGCTGCTTTGTGTAAGTAGCGAGCGAGTCATCCTGTTTAATTCTCGGAGCAGTTCCGTTTTCAATCAATTTTACCGTTTCCTCAAGGCAGTCTGCTCCCAACAAAGATAACCTGTCAAAAAGCTCCCCGGAAGTTTCATTTTCACCTATCTCGGTTTCGTATTTTAATATTATGTCCCCCGTATCAAGTCCGACATCCATATACATTGAGGTAACACCGGTAATTTTATCTCCATTTAGTACAGCGTACTGAATCGGTGCTGCTCCTCGATATTTAGGAAGTAACGAGCCGTGTATATTGATACAGCCTAATTTAGGTATATCAAGTATGCTTTTAGGAAGTAGCTTTCCGTAAGCAACCACAACTATAAGGTCGGGTGCTATCTCTTTCAATAATTTTTCAGCCTCGCCGTTTTTTAAAGTATCAGGTTGGTGTACTGTAAGACCGTGTTCTAATGCAGTAACCTTCACCGCAGGCGGCATAAGCTTATATCCTCTTCCTGTAGGTTTATCAGGCTGAGTAAAAACCGCGGCAACGTCATATTTGAGTTTTATAAGCCTTTCCAAACAAGGAGATGCAAAATCGGGAGTCCCCATAAATACAATTTTCATACTCTATCACTCTCAAAAAATCTAATCCTTTTTAGGACGTATTCTTATTTTTCGTTTTTGCGAATTAGCCGTAACCTCTTCATTATCAATCATTTTTATTGCAACATCTTTAAAGATCGTTCCGTCAAGATGATCAAGCTCGTGACATAACGCTCTTGCAAGCAGCTCGTGTCCTTCAAGCTCAAATTTTTCGCCGTTACGATTAAAGGCCTCGACCTTTACAGTGCTCGGCCGCTCTACTATTCCCCATTCTCCCGGACAAGATAAGCACCCCTCTTGTCCGACTTGGCTTCCGCTTTTGGATACGATAACGGGATTGATAAGCTCTATTAATCCTTCTCCGATATCAATAACTACAACCCGCCTTAACAGTCCAACCTGAGGAGCGGCAAGACCTACTCCCTCTGCGTTATACATAGTCTGAGCCATATCATCAAGCAGAGTCCATAATTTTTCATTGTAATCAGTTATTTCTCGGCATTTTTTTCTGAGTATTTCGTCGCCTTCTGTTACTATGCTTCGAAGTGCCATTTTTTCTTCCTCCTAAACGATTCCGGAAAAGTTTCCGTCTATATAAACATTTATATTTCTAAATTCTTTAATACCTTCGGTTTGTTTTAAAATTTCACTCATAAAGGCTCTGAATTCAGTATTATTTTTACATTTTATAATTATTTTATATCGGTATTTGTTGCTTACTTTTAATATTCCCGATGCCACCGGACCATACGCTCTGAGCGGTAACTTTGGATATTTCTCAGATGCAATCTTTTTGAACGCTCCCATAAAATACCCTGCAGCATTAATGACCTCGCTCTCTTTTTCTCCAGAAAACCCTACCTCACACATATCACAATACGGCGGATAGAGCATTACAGAACGGTTCGCTATCTCATTTTCAAAGAAACTGTTGTAGTCCTGATTTGATGCATATTCGATTATCCTGTTTTCAGGAGAAAAGGTTTGTACAATAGCTCGTCCTTTTTTATCAGCACGCCCGCAACGTCCGATCACCTGAGTGAGTAAACTAAAGGTTCTTTCGTAGCTTCTGAAATCATTTCCGAACAAGGAACTGTCTGCTGATATCACTCCGACAAGAGTGACATTCGGAAAATCAAGTCCTTTTGCTATCATTTGGGTTCCGAGCATTATATCATATTTACCATCAGAAAAATCCCTAAACGAGTTTGCATAGGAGGATTTTGTCATAGTAGTATCCGCGTCCATTCTTAAAACTTTAGCAGACGGGAACATACTTTTTATCTCTTCCTCTAATCTTTGAGTCCCCACCCCGTCATATCTGACATACTTACTGCCGCATTTTGAGCAGACTCCGCCTGCATCTTCAGAGTAACCGCAATAATGGCACATTACTCTTTCATTAGCACGATGGTATGTGAGCGCTATGCTGCAGTTAGGACAGGTAGCTGCCTCTCCGCACTCAGAACATTTTATAATGGTATTATATCCTCTGCGATTTATCAGAAGTAAGGTTTGTTCGCCGTGTTCAAGATTATATTTCATTTCCTCCGCAAGCTCAAAGCTTATCGGAGAAAGATTGCCTGCTCGTTGTTCCTCTTTCATATCTATAATATTAACATCAGGCAATATAGCTCCGCCGTATCTTTTATTAAGATGATACAGTGAATATCTGCCTTTCTCAGCAAAATATCTGCTTTCAACCGACGGGGTTGCAGAGGCGAGCAACAAAAGGGAATTATTATACCTGCATCTTACCTTGGCGATATCTCTTGCGTGATATCTGGGAGTATTTTCTGATTTATATGTCGCTTCTTGCTCCTCATCCATAATAATAAGTCCCAGATTTTTCACCGGAGCAAACACCGCAGAACGAGTACCGATGACTATATCCGCTTCACCGCTCTCGACTCGCTTCCACTCATCAATTCTCTCGCCGACAGACAGCGCGCTGTGGAGTAACGCTACCCTTTCACCGAAATATTTCCTGAACTTTTCTACTGCTTGAGGAGTAAGAGAAATCTCGGGCATAAGAGCAATTACTCCCCTACCCTCGCTTATTACGTGACTTATTAGTTTAAGATATACTTGTGTTTTGCCGCTGCCGGTAATTCCAAACAATAGCGAAACACTGAATTTTCGGCTGTCATATTGTTCCTTAAGTCCGAGATATGCATTTTGCTGTGCTTTAGAAAGAACAATATCCGTATCTCTTTCAATTTCACCGTATCCTTCATAGGGGCTTCTGTAAACATCACCGGAATAATATTCAACTATTCCCTTTCTTTCCAATGTATCACAGACCGATTTTGTTACAGAGGTATAATAGAGGATCTCCTTTACTGCTGCGGCTCCGTTATCAAGCAAAAACTCAACTACTGCTTTTTGTTTTTCGGTCATTTTTCCCATCAAGACCTCAGCCTCATCATCGCTTACTGCAAGTCTTGTCATCATTTGAGTTTTATCTCCGATACGGCGTTTTGCGCTTTCATTGCATATCAAGGCTCCGACCTTGACAAGATTTTTCATCACGGATACTCCATCTAAATCAAATTTATCAACTATTCTGCTCTCGCTTTCAAATCCATCTTTTTCCTTAAGATACAAAACTATACTTTTTTCAGTATCGTTTACTTTTGAGTTGTCTAAATCAAATTCTTTGTTATAGGCGTAAGAAAATTTGAAATCGTAGTTGATTCCCGACGGAAGCATCGCTTTTATTGCGTCATATCGCGTTACATAAGAGGTTTCTGCAAGATACTCGGAAAGAGTAAGCAACTCCTTAGAAACCATAGGTTTTTTATCTAATATTTCGCTGATGGGTTTCAATGGAACCTCAGGGTTCTCTTCACATATTTCAACTATTATTCCTTGTCTTTTTCTGTTTGACATTCCAAATGGAACAACTACTCTCATTCCTTCAGAAGCCTTTTCATGCATCTCTTCGGGAATGATATAGCTAAACAGTTTATCAAAATGAAAAGCGGCTTTGTCGACCGCTACTTTTGCAACCTTATACACAGCGACAAGCCCCTCCTCTTTTTATTACTCTTTTGCTACCCCGATATTTTTACTCTCAATTAAATAATATTTTCCAAAAGCAAAATCTTCAACAGCAAGCTGCACAGGTTTTTCTGTTAATGAGATTTTTTCCTTTTCGGATTCTTCTGCAATTTCTCTGGCTCTTTTAGCAACCGCAACTACTAATGAATAGTAGCTTTCATCTTTTTTAAGTATCTGTGCAAGAGAAGGCTTCAACATCATAATAACATTTCTCCTTTTCCTTTTTTACATTTTATTTAAACTTTCTAATAAATCCGACATTCTTTCACTGCGGCATCTTCCTGCAGCTATTATTGCCTCTACGTTAGCAATTGCCTCATCAAGAGCGTTATTAACAACGATATAGTCAAACTTATTCGCTTGTTTTAGCTCGTTTTTTGCGGCATTTAATCTTTTAGCTACGCTTTCGGCATCTTCGGTTCCGCGCTTAGCAAGTCTTCTTGAAAGCTCCTCTATCGTGGGCGGAACTATGAATACAAACAAAGCATCAGGAAATATCTCCATAATTTGAAATGCACCTTGTACATCTATATCAAGTGCCACATCAAAGCCTTCCGCAAGCTTTTTTTCAACCGCTTTTTTGGGAGTACCGTAATAATTGCCGCTGTATTCGGCATACTCCAACATCTCTTTGGAGTCTACCATTTCAAAAAATTGCTCTTTTTTTACAAAATAGTAGTGCTCTCCGTCCACCTCTCCCGGTCTCGGATTTCGTGTAGTCGCGGAAACTGAAAAAGAGATATTTTTATTCTTTTCCATAACAGCTGCAAGAATAGTTCCTTTTCCGACTCCGGACGGACCGGAAATAACCAATAACTGTCCTTTTTTATTCTTCATCTTCAATTTCCTCATCATCGGTAAGCCTGTTAGCTACCGTTTCGGGCTGAACTGCAGATAATATAACATGGTCAGAATCTGTTATTATTACTGCTCTCGTTCTTCTTCCGTAAGTAGCGTCTATAAGAGTACCTCTCTCTTTTGCATCTTGTATTATTCTTTTGATGGGAGCCGACTCCGGACTTACTATTGCTACAAGTCTTCCTGCAGACACCATATTTCCAAACCCTATATTAATAAGCTTCATTACTTATCCTCCGTAAAACACTACTCAAGATTTTGAATCTGTTCTCTTATCTTTTCGATTTCGGACTTCATATCAATTACCGTTTTGGCTATTACGGTATCCTGTGCCTTGGAGCCTATAGTATTCACTTCACGGTTAATTTCCTGAACTAAAAAGTCCAGTTTTCGTCCGACTGCATTTTCGTTTTCTAATATATTTCCAAACTGCTCTATATGGCTCCTCAATCTTACCGTTTCTTCGTCAACAGCAATTTTTTCTGCAAATAAAGCAGCTTCCGTCAATATTCTCTGCTCATCAAACTTACTGTTTTCCAAAATCTCACTAAGCTTATCATATAAACGTTTTCTGTAAGCACTAACTGTTTGGGGGGAACGCTCCTCAACCACCTCGACTTTACTTAATATAAAATCAAGCTTTGTTTCAAGGTCCTGTTTTAATTTTTCTCCCTCGATACGACGCATACAAACAAACTTGTCCACTGCAACTTCAGTAATCTCTTTTACCGCGTTCCAAATTTCATCCTCATTTTCCTCGGCTTTTTTCACATTAAATACCTCAGGAAAACGGGCAACATTAGATAACGCGATATCGTCAGAAAGTCCTGCAGAAGCATTGAACTCCCTCAGCGCCTTTATGTACCCCTCGGCAAGCTCTGTATTCATTTCAACCTCAGAGCCTGCTCCGGAAACATTAAATATAGTTACGGATACGTCAACCTTACCTCTTGAAACGTTGCTCTGTATAAAAGATTTTAATTTTTCTTCAAGGTAACCGTAATTCCTCGGAAGCTTAGCCGAAAACTCAAAAAATCGGTGATTTACGGACTTTATCTCAACCGTAATATCTTTACCTCCGATTATATTTTGAGCCCTTCCGTAGCCCGTCATACTGCTTATCATAAGTGAATACCTCAATCTTATTTTTTACATCGGATGAACTAAATTCTTTTTATCGCAATGAGCGGAATCAACGCCGTGTTTATTATCGCTTCTTTTTTCAAAAAAGTCTGCAGCTACCTGCGGGAACTGTGCTAAACTCAGCACATCCTCTTCCTGCTCATAATATTTCTGCGGGAATTCATCTCTTAATTTTTGAAGCTCGGGAGCAATAAGATCAGCCGGTCTGCAGTCTATCGGCTCCGCATCTCCGATTATTTTCTTTCTGAATTCAGGATCGGGAGCTACAGGAGTCTTTCCGTATTCGCCTCTGAGAAGTCCTTTAAACTCCTTGGTAACCATCTTATATCTCTCGCCGGTTATAACGTTATAAACCGCCTGAGTTCCCACTATCTGAGAGGTCGGAGTAACGAGCGGCGGATATCCTGCATCTTCTCTTACTCTCGGTACTTCATTGAGTACTTCATCGAGCTTATCTTCCTTACCCGCTTGCTTAAGCTGAGATACTAAGTTAGAAAGCATTCCGCCAGGAACCTGATACAACAAAGTATTTGCATCTACTCCCAACAGCTTTTGATTCAAAAGTCCTTCTGCGCAATATTTATCTCTCAGCTTAACTGCATATCCTCTTACTTCATTGAGTTTTTCCAAGCTAAGTCCTGTATCATATTCAGTACCCTGCAACACAGCAACCATAGTTTCGGTAGCAGGATGACTCGTTCCGAGCGCCATAGGTGACATAGCGGTATCAATAACGTCGCAGCCCGCCTCTATTGCTTTAAGACACGCCATAGAAGCCATTCCCGAAGTGTAATGCGTGTGAAGCTGTATCGGAATCTTTACCTCGTTTTTTAATTCCTTCACCAGCTCATACGCTACATACGGAGTAATAAGTCCTGCCATATCCTTTATGCAAATAGAATCGGCTCCTTCATTTTCAAGCTGCTTTGCATATTTTACAAAATACTCTATATCATGAACCGGACTTATCGTGTAAGACATAGCCGCCTGTAAATGAACATTCTCTTTTTTAGATGCGCGTATTGCAGTCGCAAGATTGCGAATATCATTCAAAGCGTCAAATACTCTTAAAATATCTATACCGTTAGCCGCAGAACGAGCAATAAAATACTCCACAACGTCGTCAGCATAATGACGGTATCCCAACATATTCTGTCCTCTAAAAAGCATCTGGAGCTTTGTATTAGGCATATTTTGGCGTATCGTTCTGAGCCTTTCCCACGGATCCTCATTCAAAAAGCGCATACAAGCATCAAAAGTAGCTCCGCCCCACACCTCTGCGGAATAAAATCCTACTTCGTCTATAGCTTTAAGCATAGGCAGCATATCGTCCGCTGTCATTCTGGTCGCTATCAACGACTGATGAGCATCACGTAATAAAGTTTCGGTAATTTTAACTTGTGACATAAGTATACTGTCCTTTCTGCATTAACCTATTACTATAAGCAAATCATCAGAGTTGACTGAATCGCCCTTTTTAACCGCTGTTTGTAATACTTTTCCGTCTTCCGGCGACATAATCTCATTTTCCATCTTCATAGCTTCAAGAGTTACAAGTACATCGCCCTTTTTCACACTCTGACCTACCGCAACCTTTACATCAAGAATCGTTCCGGGCATGGGAGCTTTTATCTTGAGTCCGTCTTTTGCAACAGGTGCACTCTCTTTTACTTCTGCCTTAGGCGCAGCTGCAGGAGCTTCCTTAACCGCAGGTGCAGCAGCTACCGGTGCTTCCGCTTTTATCTGAGTTCCCGAAACCTCTCCGGCTTCCTCAACTGTTACTTCATAGGCGTTTCCGTTTACCGTTATATTATACTTTTTCATATTAATTTCCTCCACATCAATTACATCAGTATATTAGAATGCTTTTTAGGCAGACTATCAACACGTTTTCCTGCAAATACCTCTAAAGCCGCATAAATCTTATTGCGCATATTTTCAGAAGTTACTACTGCGTCGATGTATCCTCCTTTTAATGCTGCCTGCGCATCAAAATCTTGCTTATATTCCTTTTCTACCTCTTCGCGCGTTTTATCTTTATTTATTTTATCTCCGCACATAAGAGCTACCGCTGTTTCGGGATTTAACACCCCTATATAGGAATCCTCAAGCGCAAACACTTCATCACTGTTAGAGCTTTTACCCGCAAGCGCAACGTAAACCGCTCCGTATGCTTTTCCGGTTATCACCGAAACCTTAACATTTGACGCTTCTGCGTAAGCTCCTGCAAGCTTGGCTGATTTCTTGATGATATCAGCGCCCTCTCCCGCAAACTCACCCGAATCTATAAAGGTCACAAGCGGAATATTGAAGGAATCGCAAAAGCTTACTGTTTTAAGTATCTTTTCACAGCAATCTGCATCTAACTCTCCCACGGCATTTACAAACGCACAGCTTTCTCCGTTTATAAGCGCAAATCCGCACTGAACTTCTTCTCCGAAGCCTTCGTTTAAGTACAAAATACTGTCATCGTCAAACACATTTTCCAAAACGTTATTTCCGAAGCTTTCTTTACAGGTGTCTTCATAGGCAGGAAGTCCGGATAAATTATTTATCGGAAGTCTTGAAAGGAGCTCTCTGGTCTTATCAAGCGCATCGGAATCATCTTCTGATAAAAGCTGTACAAGTCCTGCTTTCTCTGCAGCCTCGCCCTTAAATACCGCTTTCGGATTTAAAAACAGCTCCGCCTCTTTATTCATAATTATAAAATCGCTTGTCATTGACGCAACCGTTGCACAACCTGCGCAACTGCCTGATATTACAGAAATATAAGGAGCAATTCCGGACAAGCGGTTTGCTGACTTTATAAGCTCTCCGTAAGCCTCAAGCGTTTGTACCCCTTCTGTTACTGCTCCTCCGAAGGAGTCGTATATTCCCACGACCGGGGTTCCCGTTTTTATCGCATTTTCAAATACTTTTCTTATTTTTTTACCGTGAGCAGCTCCGAACGAACCGCTTTTTTCCGAAATATTCTGTGAAAATGCCCATACCGGAATTCCTTCAACCGTTCCGTATCCGATAACAACACATTCCCCCGTATTTTCGTTGATAAGTTCGTCCATAAAATTGACTTCGTTATCATCAAAAAGCTGTTTTAGCTTTTCTGTGGCCGTAAGTTTCATATACATTCCTCCGATATATTTTAAACATTACAATTATATACCTATTTTCCAAAAATAACAAGCACTTCTCTTTAATTTTACAAGCAATTTTTACATCCGAAAAACAGTTCCTGAATATCGTGTGTAAGATATTTTTCGCAGTCCAGCACTTCGCTTGCTGCCTTTTTGGAATTTTCCGAAAATTCTGCTCTTCTTACCCCTTTTAAGTCAGCCGCATTAAATACCGCTCTTATTAAAAGGTTGCAATAAAAGCTGTTCTCTGCAGTCATCTCCAAGATATTTATCTTTTCTTCCTCTAAATTCATTGTATAAATGCAAACTCCCTTGGTCTCCTCTCCGTCGTATACGCAAAAGGCAGAGGCTCCTTCGTGAGATTTACACAGCTCCTTTAACTCGGATTCTTCTGTTATCGGCAATATCTTTATCATTTTCTTACCTCGGCTTTCTGTCCCGCTTGATTTCTCAGCATTTTTACTTCTTGTGAAGTAAGCTCGCGCCATTCTCCCGGCTTTAGCATACCGAGCCTTATCCCACCGACAGCAGTACGCTTGAGCCTTAACACCTCAAGTCCAACCGCTTCGCACATTTTTCTGATCTGGCGGTTCCTTCCTTCACTTATCACCATCTGAATAACGGCTCTCTGCGGCTCTCTTACCAACACGGTAACTATTGCAGGAAGAGTCATTTTGCCGTCTATTTCAACTCCTGAAGCCAGCTTAATGAGCTGTTCCTCGTTAAGTCCCGCATCTACCGTTACCCTATAAGTTTTATTTATATGATACGACGGATGCATCATTAAGTTAGCAAACTCTCCGTCGTTGGTCAACAAAAGCAGTCCCTCAGAGTTTTTATCAAGTCTTCCGACCGGGTAAACTCTTTCGTCAATATCTCCCAAAAGCTCCGTAACACATTTTCTGCCAAGCTCATCGCTCATAGTCGTTACGTACCCTCTCGGTTTATTGAGCGCAACATACCATCTTCTTTTATTCTTTCCGTACTCCTTGACTACCTTTTCGCCGTCTACCGATATTATGTCTTTTCTCGGATCTATCTTTTGTCCTATAACACAAATCCTTCCGTTTATTTTGACCCTTCCCTCTTCTATCAGCTTTTCAGCCGCTCTTCTTGAGGCAAATCCCATATCCGAAAGAACCTTTTGTACTCTTATTCCTTCGCTCATTTTCATCCTCCGTTTTCTACTTCCTCTGTTCTTATATACTAAATAAAGCTTTTAATAATCTCTCAAACCAAATTATTATCATGCTTACACTTTCTTTTTCACTTACCGTTTCTTTAGCTGTCAGATCAAACTCCAATATCTCTTCGCTGCCTATACTTACCTTCGCATAACCCAATTTTTCTCCTTCGTAAACGGGAGCATACTTATATCTTTCAAAATATGTTTTTATTTCAAGGTTAGCATATTCTTCGTCGGTAAGAGCTATTTTAAAAGTTTCTCCCTCGGCTTCGATATACCCTTGCATACCGTTTATCAAGTCTGCTCTCAGGCCTTCTCCGACCTTTATCTCCCGCACTTTTAATTTATCAAACCATTCTTCATATACAGTTTTATGTGTATTCCAGTCATCAGGACAATTAAGCGTCACACATATTAACTCAACGTCGTCTTTTTCGGCATAAGAAACAAGACATCTTCCTGCCTTCTTTGTAAATCCGGTTTTTACCCCTTTTATCCAATCCTTCCACAAAAGTAGCTTATTATGATTGGTAAGAGTGTGTTTAGCGGGGGGATTTCCAAACTCAACCTGCAGCTCATACTCCGAACAAATCGAAGAAAATACCTCGTTTTGCATAGCGTATCTTGCTAACAAAGCCATATCATACGCAGTGGAATAATGTTCGCCTATATCAAGTCCCGAAGGCGAACCGAACGAAGTGTTTTTCATTCCGAGCTCTGCAGCCTTTTCATTCATCAGATCCACAAATTTATCTATACTTCCCGCAATATGAATCGCAGCCGCATTTGCCGCATCATTACCCGAAGACAGCAGCATTCCGCAGCAAAGAGAATAAAGCGACACCTTATCTCCCGCCTTCAGTCCCATTGAGGAGCCCTCCGTTTTCACAGCTTCCGGAGATACTTCAAAATATTCGTTTATATTCCCCTGTTCAAGCGCAATTATTGCCGTCATTATTTTTGTTGTACTTGCCATCGGTAGTTTTTCATGCTCGTTTTGTCCGAAAATAATCCTTCCGGTTTTCGCTTCCAACACAACAAATCCCTTAGCCGAAATTTCACCGGCAGCATAAATCTCATATACTGTTTCAAAAAATATACCCGCTATTAATATTACCGACAATATACACTTTATAAAAACTTTTACACGCACCATATCACCCGCCTAATAAAAATAATTATGCGACAGGTGATATGACTATTCTTTAAAACCGATTAAAAGATTACGCTTCTGATTCGGTGTTCTTATTCTCTTTATTTTTCTTGATAACTCCGGAAACCTTGTTGATAACCTCGGGAATCATCTCAACAAATTTGTCAGCTCCGCTTGCGCCTGCTACGTTCAAGAGCTTTACTCCATCAGCGGTAATTACCAAAAATGCTATCGGCTGTATCGTTACTCCGCCGCCGCTTCCTCCGCCAAACATATCCTGACGCGCTTTAGAGGGAAAATCGGATCCGCCCGACGCAAAACCAAACGATACCTTAGATACGGGAATAATTGTTACATCCTCAGAAGGCTTGATAGGATCACCGATTATGGTATCCACATCTACAAGCTGCTTAAGATTTTTCATTGAAGAATCCAAAAGTTCAGTTACGCTTTTTTCACTCATTTTATTTTCCTCCTGTTTTTTTATTACTGCCTTGAGATAAAAGGCTTGTGGTTTGATTTTGTTCCATATTTATCTTCATATAAGATACGATTATCCTTATTACTGCAATTGCTGCAGCTGCAGGTATAACTCGAAACTTGACAAGTACATACGTTTTATTTTCTTCTCCGGTAAAATTCGGAAACACCGATACCCTCGACCTTTTTACTATAATAAGATTTTTCAAAACGGCAAGAGCGGTATTTATTCCGGCAGACGCCTTTCCGTAGGATAACGCAGTATCGCAGGCGTCATCTCCGACAACTTCCATAAATACCTTAATATCAGATATAATAATAACCTTTTTCAGTTTACCTTCAATCGAACGTATTATGTCCGTTATTATCTTTAAAACATCTATTATCGACTGCTTTTTCTTTTTCCCTTTTTCTTTATCTTCCTTTTCAGCAGATTTCTTTTTCTTCTTTTTATCTTTGCCCTTGCTTTTATCTTTTAACGGAAAAACCTTTATTTTTACAAATAAATACGATATCCGAACAGTAAGCTCACCCTTATATTCTATGCCGACATACACGGGAATCATCAATATTACTACCAAAACTAATATTACAGCTCCGGCAATTATCCATCCCATGATACGTCCTCCCTTATATCAATCTCATCTGTTTTTCCTCTTCGTTATCTATCTCCGTATCTGCGTCGTAATCAACACTCGGAAGCTGTCCCAACGATTCAATCGAAAAGCACCTCAAGAAATTCTCGGTAGTTCGGTAGGTTATAGGTCTTCCGGGAGCCTCAAGACGTCCTGCTTCTTCCACCAGTCCGCGTTCAACAAGGGTATTGATTACTCCGCCGCAATCAACTCCTCTGACCTGATCCGCAAACGCTTTGGTTACCGGCTGATTGTACGCTATTACAGCCAACGTTTCAAGCGCCGCCTGAGATAATGCGGCTCCTCTCTTGATTTCAAGCGCCGCCTTAATATACGGTGCATATTTTTCACTGCTGCACATTTGATAACTATCCTCAAGGCGCACGATTTTTATTCCGCGCTCCTCCCTGTCGATGCGTTCCTTTAAGTTTTCTACTATTCTTTCGGTTTCGCTTATCCCCAGCTCCATAACCTCAGCAAGTCTGACAAGCTCTATCGGATCTCCGCTTGCAAAAAGTACGGCTTCACATATCTTTTCGTATTCCGAAATATCATTAAAATTTTCTGTATTCATCTTAATCCTCCGCCTGCTGCTTCCTTATAAATTTTACTTTTCCGCTGTCTTCAACTTCTATTCGATTGGATTTTATAAGCTCAAGTACCGCTAAAAAAGTAGCTACCATTCCGCTTCTGTCTTCTGCATCATCAAATAAACCCTCAAAATCCACGTTACTATCCTTATACAGACGCTTCATTATATGTATTATTCTTGAAGATACCGATACCACTCTTGTTGACACAATAGCTTTAAACGCCTCTGCCGGCGGCGGAGCCATTCTTTTCTTTTTACCTAACGCACTTATATAGGCGTACATTATATCGCTTGTCCGATGTATCGTTGTGTAGCTTTTATCCGCTTCTATCTCTTCCGGACTCCTTACAAAAAGCGCATCGCCTTTATAAAGCTTCTCCAGCATATACGCTACTTCTTTGCATAACTGAAGCTCCAGCAGCTGTCCGGTAAGCTCTTCTTTGAGTTTTTCTTCCTCTTCCTCATGTTTAGGTAACAAAGATACCGTTTTTATATATACAAGCCTTGATGCCATCTCCAAAAAATCACTTGCAATTTCGGGATATTCTTCTTCTATTCCCTCAATATATTCCAAATACTGCTCAAGTAAATCGGAAATGTTTATATCAAGTATATCAAGCTTGTGCTTCGATATCAAAAACAATATAAGATCAAGAGGACCCTCATATTCCGCAATTTTAAATTTCAGCTGTTCCATAAAGTCCCCCAATTAATATAATGCTCTGAATATTAAATCAATGGGATATGTCGCGTTATCAAGCAACCAGATAACTCCGTCATTTATATATCCGAGCGGAACATCCAACAGTCCGCTGAAAAGCACGCCTATTAAAACCACTGAAATAATTCTTTCGTAACGCATAAATTGAAAATACATTCTTTCGGGAAAGAAATAAGTAGCAAGTCTTGAACCGTCAAGCGGCGGTATCGGCAACAAGTTAAACACCGCAAGAGAAATATTTACAATTATTATGATACTGATTATTTCCAATAACGTTTGTCCAAATGCGGTATAATAAACATAATTTAACTTCAAGGTATATCCAGCTACTTTAAAAAGTATCATTCCGATAAACGCCATTATTAAATTTGACATCGGTCCTGCAAGAGCAGAAAGAGCAAATCCTTTTTTGGGATTTCTGAAATTATTCGGATTTATCGGTACCGGCTTTGCCCAGCCTATTCCCGTCAAGACAAGTGCCACAAAACCAATCGGATCCAAATGCTTGAGCGGATTAATAGAAAGTCTGCCTATGCTTTTTGCAGTATTATCTCCCATGCGGTATGCTGCGTATCCGTGAGCCCATTCATGTATAGGCAATATTGCAAACGCCACAAACGCTCTTATTGCTACCATATATAAAATCTCGGATAATTGCATATTAGCAAATGACGGCATTCTTTATACGCCTCCTAACCGTTGTCCTTTAAAATGATATTATACCTTATTTGCTTTAAAAATACAACCCTTACTTCATTATTACTATGCTTATTTACATTTTTTTATATTTATTTTTAAAAAAGCCTTGCTTTTATATTTTTTTTCTGATAATATAGTTTTGTTATCGTTTTCGGTTAATTACCAAAGGAGGTGCAAGTATGGCTAAATGCGATATCTGCGGAAAAGGCGTGACTTTCGGAATTAAAGTTTCGCACTCTCACAGACGTTCCAATAGAACTTGGAAACCTAATGTTAGACGTGTTAAGGCGTTAGTCGACGGCTCGCCCTGTCATCTTCATGTTTGCTCTCGTTGCCTTCGTTCCAACAAGGTTACCAGAGCCGTTTAATTTGAATTTATTTCAGAAAATTGAGGCTGTACTCTTTCAAGGAGTACAGCCTCTTTTTTATCCTCTCGGTTCATATCTTTCCATAAGCGAAATCGCAGCCCTTATTCCGTCTACTGCCGCACTCATTATTCCGCCGGCGTATCCTGCTCCTTCTCCGCAAGGGTACAGTCCGTCTGCATTTAAAGATACTCCCGTTTCGTCACGCAATATTCTTATCGGAGAAGAGGTTCTCGTTTCATATCCGGTAAGTATCGCGTACGGGTCAGAAAATCCCTGCATCTTCCCTTCAAATGTTTTTATTCCGTCTTTAAGTGCGTAAATTATTTTTTCCGGTAACCCTTTGGTGATATCCGTTTCGTTGATTCCCAACGGATATGTAGGAGCCACCTTTCCTAAAGAGTACCTCTTTTCTCCCGCAAGAAAATTACCCACGGTTTGTGCCGGAGTCTTGTAATTCCCGCCGCCTAAAATATATCCGTTATGCTCAATTCTTCTCTGAAATTCGATTCCGTCAAGTACACCTGCTCCAAAATCTCTCGAATCGACAGATACCACAAGCGCCGCATTGGCGTTCTTGCCGTCTCTCGCTCTCTCACTCATTCCGTTTGTCACTACCATGTTTTCCTCAGACGCTGCCGCAACTACATATCCTCCGGGGCACATACAAAATGTATAAGCCGCTCTTCCATCGTTATATCTTTTGGAAAATTTATATTCAGCATTCCCGAGTTTCGCATGTCCTGCAAACTTACCGTAAAGCGCTGTATTAACATCTTCCTGTAAATGCTCAATTCTGACTCCGACCGAAAAAGGTTTATTTTGCATCGCTATTCCCGTCTGATACATCGTTTCAAAGGTATCTCTTGCGCTGTGCCCTATACAAAGCAGTACCGCATCGCTGTCAATATCCTCGCCTTTACACCTTATTCCTGCCACTTTTCCGTTTTCAATTATTATTTTCTCTACTTTGGAATTGAAAATTACCTTTCCTCCCAAGGATTCAATCTCCTTGCGTATGTTTTTTACAACACCTCGAAGAAGATCCGTTCCTATATGAGGATTAGATTTATACAGTATGTCTTTCGGAGCTCCAAACTTCACAAAATCCTCAAGCACATATCTGCACCTTTCGTCCCCTATCCTCGTCGTCAGCTTACCGTCTGAAAAAGAACCGGCTCCACCCTCTCCGAATTGAACATTACTGTTTATATCCAATTTTCCGGATGCCCAAAAGCGTTTTACAGCTTCACTTCTTTCATCTATTGCTCCGCCTCTTTCAATTATAGTCGGTGCATAGCCGTTTCTTGCAAGAATAAGGCCCGCAAACATTCCTGCGGGTCCGAATCCTACTACAACAGGAGACGAAGATAGCTTCTCCGTCCCGTATTTTATATTAATTTCAGCATCTTTTTTTAAAGTTACCTTTTTATCCGAAAGCTTCCGCGCTATCTCTTTTTCTCCCGATCTAAGCTCCGCTCCTACCGAATATACGATGGATATATTATCCCTCTTTCGTGCGTCAACAGAGCTTTTCGCAATATACATTCTCTTTATCTGCGACGAAGACACATTCAATATCTTTTTAGCTTTTTCAAATGCCGCTTCTTCGCTGTCATCTAAACTCAATCGTATATCAGGTATTACAATCGCCATAAATTACTCCGCTTTCTCGCTCACGTCTATGATTACCGAATAATCTCCATACGCCCAGACCGTACTTTTAGACGGAATATATATAGATACCGGCACACGCCCCTGACCTAACACTATATTTCCGCTGCCCATATCTATCTCCGCTATTATATCCTGCGCTGTTATGGAATTCAGTACTTCCTCTTCACCGTACAACGTAATACCGCTTATCTTTTTGGTTACCACAGAAACATCATAATTTGCCGGCTGATTTATTATTCTGATATCCTGCACGGATATTTCGCGCGAAACATATTCCTTCATATTAAACGCTACCGCAACTTCTTCAATATTTTCTATATTT
>CAJGEB010000003.1 GCA_904502045.1 uncultured Oscillospiraceae bacterium | reverse complement strand
CCTACGATACTTTGTTCGGGAGGTCCGATGCTTTCGGGAAGAATGCTTGACGGAAGCCGAACCTGCCTGAGCCATATGTTTGAGGCGGTCGGAGCTTACCATGCGGATAAGATTTCTGAAGATGAATTAAATGAGTATACTCAGAACGCTTGTCCTACCTGCGGCTCCTGCTCGGGAATGTACACCGCAAACTCCATGAACTGTCTGACTGAGGCTATCGGAATGGCACTTCGCGGAAACGGAACGATTCCTGCGGTATATTCCGCAAGACTTCGTCTGGCAAAGCATACCGGTATGAAGATAATGGAGCTTATCGAAAAAGATATTAGACCGAGGGACATTATGACTGCAGCGGCATTCAGAAATGCGGAAACTGTGGATATGGCGCTCGGATGCTCCACGAACACGATGCTTCACCTTCCCGCTATTGCTCATGAGGCGGGAGTTGAGATTGATCTTGATGAGTCCAACGCCATCAGCGCGCGTACTCCGAACCTGTGCCATTTGGCTCCTGCGGGAAGCACCTTTATGGAGGACCTTGACGCTGCGGGCGGAGTCTACGCAGTAATGAAGGAGCTCACCAAGAAAGAGCTTTTAGATACCGGTGTTGTGACTTGTACGGGAAAAACTCTTGAGGAAAATCTCGAAGGAGTCAAAAACAGAAACGAGGACGTTATCCGTCCGATCGAAAATCCCTACTCTCAAAACGGCGGAATTGCAGTGCTTAAGGGTAATCTCGCAAAGGATGGCTGCGTAGTAAAGCAGTCGGCAGTAGCGCCTGAAATGATGGCTCACCGCGGACCTGCGAGGGTATACAATTCCGAAGAGGAAGCGATAGCGGATATATATGCGAAGAAGATAAATCCGGGAGACGTCGTGGTAATTCGTTATGAAGGACCCAAAGGCGGTCCGGGAATGAGAGAGATGCTCAATCCGACCTCTGCGATATGCGGAATGGGACTCGGAGAATCGGTCGCGCTGATTACCGACGGACGCTTTTCCGGAGCTACCCGCGGAGCATCAATAGGACACGTAAGTCCTGAGGCGGCTGCGGGCGGAGTTATAGCACTCGTAGAAGAGGGCGATATGATATCTATTGATATTCCCGGCTGCAGCATAAGCCTTGAGGTATCCGACGAGGAGCTTGAAAAGCGCAGAGCAAGCTGGGTATGTCCGGAGCCGAAGGTAAAGACGGGATACTTGGCCCGTTACGCGAAGCTCGTATCCTCAGCGGATAAGGGTGCTATTTTACAGGCGTAGAGGAGAAGGCGGAAATTTTGTATCAACAAGTTGAACAGCTTATATTATTTAAACCTAAATCTGACAGTATTCTCGGTCGAATTGCGGACCTCTCGAAAAGAGAGGTCGCTTCGGCAGGGGAGCTGTCATTTGAGCTATGCAGGCTTATTGAGCTTGCTTTCGAATGGAATTTTTCGGGGGATCTGTGGAACTGCTACCTTACGTATTTTTTGCTTACCGATGAAAATGCGTTTACTCTCAGCAGAGAGAGAAAAATGTGTGAGGATGACGCGCTGAGTGCGGTAGCAAGGCGGGACGTGGGAATAATCCGCGGACTTTTCGGGTATGACCTTGAAGGACTGTGTAAAAGGTGCGGACTTGACGGAGTAGATTCCCTTCGTGAATTTAATATATTGAAAGCACTTAAGCGAAGTGACGCAGGAGAAATACTTGCGAAGGCAGCAGAGCGTCTTTCGGGAGCCGAGAGCGACGATGAGTTTTATGATATATTGACGCAGATATATCGGACGCTCGGAGTCGGCGAGATGGGCTTTTACAGAGCGTTCAGAATTGATACTTCGAGCGGTAAAGCAGAGATAAAGCCTATTATCAGCGCGGATCCTGCAAGATTTTCGGATATAATCGGGTATGACGAGCAAAAGTCGGAGCTTCTCAAAAATACGAGAGCGTTTCTTGCGGGTAAGGCTGCTAATAACGTACTTCTTTACGGTGACGGCGGAAGCGGAAAATCCACCAGCATAAAGGCTCTTATCAACGAGTGTTGGGAGGACGGCCTTAGGCTCATAGAGGCGTATAAATACCAGATGTCTTATCTGCCGGACGTTATCGCGAAGATAAAGGGCAGAGGATATAAATTTATTTTGTATATCGACGATCTTTCCTTTGAGGAGTTTGAAGCGGAATATAAATTTTTGAAATCCGTTATTGAGGGAGATGTGGAGGGTAAGCCGGAAAATCTTTTGGTTTACGCTACCTCAAACCGCAGGCATCTCGTCAGGGAAACATGGAGAGATCGCGGAGATATGGAGCATAACAACGATATGCACCATTCTGATACATTGGAAGAGAAGCTCTCGCTTGCGAGCAGGTTCGGACTTTCAATCAATTTTTCAACTCCGAGCAGGAAGCAGTATCACGATATAGTGGCTGCACTTGCAAGGAAAAACGGTGTTGTTATGGACGAAGAGGAGCTGTTTAGAAAGGCTGATGCGTGGGAGATAAGACGCGGCGGAATGTCAGGACGTGCAGCTCAGCAGTTTATCAATTATATGATCGGGAGCGGCGGGGAGCCGCAGGGTCAAAAGGAGTAAAAATGTTAACATTAGATAAGATCTACCATGCGGCGTTCGTGTTAAAGGACGTAGTCAGAAAAACGGATATGCTTTCCGCTCCGGAACTCACAGGAAGAACTAAGATATATCTGAAAGCGGAAAATCTGCAGATAACCGGAAGCTTTAAGGTGCGCGGAGCTTATTATAAAATAAGTCAGCTTACCGAGGAGCAGCGTGCGGCGGGAATAATAGCCTGCAGTGCGGGAAATCACGCTCAGGGAGTAGCACTTGCGGCAACGAAGATGGGAATCCGCAGTATAGTATGTATGCCGGACGGTGCGCCTATAAGCAAGGTAACTGCAACGAAAAGGCTCGGAGCCGAGGTCTGTCTTGTAAAGGGAGCGTATGATGACGCGTACAAAAAAGCGTGTGAGCTTCAGAAGGAAAGCGGAGCGACCTTTATACATCCGTTTGACGATGAATCGGTAATACCAGGACAGGGAACGATCGGCCTTGAGGTGCTTGAGCAGCTGAGCGATGCCGAAGCGGTAATAGTTCCGGTCGGCGGCGGTGGACTTATCTCAGGAGTAGCCTACGCAGTAAAGTCGCTTAATCCTAACATTAAGGTTTACGGAGTTCAGGCGGCGAATGCGGCAAGTATGGAAAAGAGTCAGAAAAAGGGAGAAAAAATAACCCTTAACGCTGTATCTACGTTTGCTGACGGAATTGCGGTAAAGACTCCGGGGGATCTTACCTTTGAGCTTGTAAATAAGTATGTTGATGATATAGTTACCGTGAGCGAGGACGAGATCGCGGCGGCGATACTTGCGCTTATGGAGAAACAGAAGCTGGTAGCAGAGGGAGCAGGCGCAGTAAGCGTAGCTGCGGCGATGTTCAGTGATCTGCCTATCAGAGATAAAAAGACGGTATGCATTTTGTCGGGCGGAAATATTGACGTTAATATCCTTTCCCGCGTTATCACGAGAGGACTTGTCACCGGTGGAAGAAATGCAACGCTTCAGATAGCACTTGAGGATAAACCCGGACAGCTTATGGGAGTAAGTGAGATAGTATCGAAATGCGGCGGAAACGTAGTAAGCGTACACCACGAGCGTTCCGATGCAAATATGCCGGTAGCAAGTTGCTTCCTTAAGATAGGACTTGAAACGAGCGGTTTTGAGCAGATCGAGGAGATAAAAAATGAGCTGCAAAAGGCCGGATTCAGTATAGTATCTGACAGAATATAAATTGATATAATATCGGAGGAATATGTATGCGTAAGAATGTAAAGACTGATTTGGCGCCGGCAGCAATAGGACCCTATTCTCAGGGGGTAGTAGCCGGAGGATTTGTGTTTGTTTCGGGACAGATCCCGATAGATCCCGCTACGGGCGCATTTGCAGGGGATGATATAAAGACTCAGACCGCACAGTCGCTGAGGAATGTGTCAAAGATACTTGAGGCCGCAGGCAGCGGAATGGATAAAGTAGTAAAAACTACTGTTTTATTAAAGAATATAAGCGATTTTGCCGCGATGAATGAGGTCTACGCTACCTTTTTTGAGGGAGATGCACTTCCCGCAAGAGCGGCATTTGAAGCGGCAGCGTTACCCAAGGGTGCGCTTGTTGAGATAGAGGTAATAGCTACCCTTTAATTTTGACTGCCGAGGGGATAGTGCAGTTTTGCCGCGGTAACGCGCGGGGATACTGCAAAGAAAGGTTGGTCAAATTATGAAAATCTCTTGCGTTCAAATGAATATGAAGCTCGGAGCTCCTGGGGAAAACTTTTTGACGGCGGAGAAGCTGATAAGGAAAGCCGCCGAAGAGAATCCTGATGTTATAGTGCTGCCTGAGATGTGGAACGTGGGATTTTTCCCGCGTGAAGCACTTAGGGAAATGTGTGATGCGGAGTGTTCCGAGGTAAAAAAGAGGCTCGGAGCACTTGCAAGAGAGCTTGGAGTTAATGTAGTTTGCGGAAGTGTGGCTAATCTGCGCGGGGGGAAAGTGTATAATACCGCGTGTGTGTTTGACCGAGGCGGAAAATGCGTTGCGCAGTATGACAAGGTACATCTCTTTACACCTATGCGTGAGCAGGAGTTTTTTACTTCGGGGGATTCAGCGGGGATTTTCGAGCTTTGCGGAGTTTCGTGCGCAGTAATGATCTGTTACGATCTGCGCTTTCCGGAGCTCAGCCGTACTCTTGCACTTTCCGGAGCAGAGGTGCTTTTCGTAGTATCTCAGTGGCCAAAGGAAAGAATGGAGCATCTGCGAGTTTTGACTGCGGCGAGAGCAATTGAGAATCAGTGTTTTGTCGTGTGCTGTAATTCCTGCGGTGAAGCGGAGGAAACGAAGTACGGCGGAGGCTCTGCAATAATTGATCCGTGGGGAAAGGTACTTGCTTCGGCGGGTGCAGAGGAAGAGATAATTTCTGCAGCTTGTGATATTTCTGCAGTAACAGAGATCCGTAAGAGGATAAATGTGTTTTCGGACCGCAGGCCCGAATTATATAAAATTTGAGGAGGAAAATAAAATGGCTTATCAGTTTCCCGTAACAAAGACAGCAAATCCCAAAGCGCGTCCGGCGGACGAGAGTAAGCTTGGGTTCGGTAAAATTTTCACAGACCACATGTTTATTATGAATTACGAAGAGGGAAAGGGCTGGCATAACGGAAGAATAGTACCTTACGGACCGTTTGAGCTTGATCCTTCGTCGATGGTATTTCACTATGCGCAGGAGCTTTTTGAAGGTCTTAAGGCGTACAGAACGGCAGATGGAAAGATACAGCTTTTCCGTCCTCAGAAAAATATTGAGAGAATGAACAATACCTGCGACAGACTTTGCGTACCGCGTCTTGATCCCGAGGTAGTGCTTGATGCAATAAAGGCAGTGGTAGAGGTAGAGAAGGAGTGGGTCCCCCACAATGAAGGAACCTCGCTTTACATCAGACCTTTTATAATTGCGACCGACGCATTTTTGGGAGTACACGCGTCCCACACATACATTTTTGCGATAATACTTTCACCGGTCGGATCCTACTACGCAAACGGAATGGATCCCGTTAAGATATACATTGAGAGAGAATACGTGCGCTGCGTAAAGGGCGGAACGGGAATGGCAAAAGCGGGCGGAAACTACGCTGCATCGCTCATCGGTCAGGAGAAGGCTGATAAGATGGGATACGCGCAGGTTTTGTGGCTTGACGGAGTAGAGAGAAAGTATATAGACGAGGTCGGAGCGATGAACGTATTTTTCGTTATCGACGGAACCGTTGTAACCCCTTCTCTTGAGGATGGCAACATACTTCCCGGAGTTACCAGAGCGAGCTGCATAGAGGTACTCAAGGCAAACGGCTACAAGGTTGAGGAGCGCAAGATTTCGATTGACGAGGTCAAGGAAGCTTACAAGAAGGGTACCTTAAACGAGTCGTTCGGAACCGGAACCGCAGCGGTAATTTCGCCGGTAGGAGAGTACATTGACGGCGACGAGAAGATAGTTATCAACGACGGAAAGATCGGACCGGTAGCACAATTTTTGTATGACGAGCTGACCGGAATGCAGTGGGGAAAAATTGAAGATAAATTTGGCTGGATCGTAAAAGTTGACTGAGATCTATTAAGCGGTCAGCCTGAGGTATAATCAGGGGGCTGAGGGCCTCCTGATTTTTTAGGGTAGTGGTATTATTTTACAGAAAATTAAAAAAAATATATTGTGTAGTTAATGTTCATAGCGTTAAATATAAATTGGAATAATTTTTTTAAAAGAAAGTAGGATTTTGAGATGCTAGAACTCAAAAACATAGTAAAGGATTATCCTGCGGGTAACGGAAAGGTGAGTGCACTTCGGGGTGTGAGCCTTGAGTTTAGGAAAGCGGAGTTTATATCCATTTTAGGACCGTCGGGATGCGGCAAAACTACGCTGCTGAACATTATCGGAGGACTTGATCAGTATACATCGGGAGATCTTGTGATAGACGGGGTATCCACCAAAAATTTTGAAGACAGAGATTGGGATACCTACCGCAACCATTCGATAGGATTTGTATTTCAGAGCTACAACTTGATACCTCATCAGACGGTACTGCAAAACGTGGAGCTTGCCTTGAGTATTTCGGGAGTTTCAAAGGCGGAGCGCAGAAAACGAGCTAAAAAGGCTCTTGAGGATGTCGGACTTGCAGAGCAGATGTATAAAAAGCCGAACGAGATGTCGGGCGGACAGATGCAGAGAGTAGCAATAGCAAGAGCGCTCGTTACAAATCCTGACATTATTTTAGCCGACGAGCCTACGGGAGCGTTAGATACCGAAACAAGCGTGCAGGTAATGGACATTTTGAAGAAGGTGTCGCAGGAGCGTCTTGTAATAATGGTAACCCATAACCCTGACCTTGCCGAAAAGTATTCGACGAGGATAATACGTATGCTTGACGGAAAGATAACGGACGACTCGGCTCCCGTAAAAGAGGACGAAATTTCAGAAAATAGCGCAAAAGAAGAGAAAAATACGAAGAAGCCGTCGATGTCATTCCGAACCTCTTTTATGCTGTCGTTAAAAAATCTTTTCACCAAAAAGGGAAGAACGACGTTAACCGCGTTTGCGGGAAGTATAGGAATTATTGGAATTGCGCTGATACTCTCAATATCACAGGGAATGTCTGCATATATCAACGCTACACAGGAAAACGCGCTGTCATCTTACCCGATAACGATAGAGAGAACGACGGTGGATCTTTCATCTCTTATGAATGCATTTATGAGTGCGAGCTCGAATAAAACGGAGCACGATGATGATGCGGTGTATAAAAAAGCGGCTATTTACGATATTATGAACGCGCTGAATAATCTTGATGAGCAGGAAAATGACCTTATATCTTTCAAGAAGTACCTTGAAGGAGAGATAGCGAAGGATATTGAAAGCTCGAAGATGAATCAGGCGGTCAGCGGAATACAGTACACATACGCTCTTCCGCTTCAGGTTTACACAAAGAATGTGGACGGAGCTATAATAAAATCCGATGCATCTAAGATAATGACGGAATTTATGGCTGAGTATATGGGAATGGATATGTCCGGAATGATGTCGATGGGCGGAAGTATGAGCGGAATGGCATCAATGGGAAGTATGTCGATGAATATATGGCAGGAGATGCTTCCGGGTAAGGATGGAGCGTACGTTAATGATGTATTAAAAAAGCAGTATGATGTGGTGTACGGTTCGTGGCCTAACGATTATGATGAGGTAGTGCTTGTACTTGATGAGAACAACGAGCTCGACGACCTTACTTTGTATACTCTGGGACTTCAGTCAAAAGAAGATATTGATGAAATAATGCGGGCTGCAATGAACGGAGAGCAGATAGACACGGGAAAGAGCAGATGGGAGTATAAGGATATCTGCAAAATGGAGTTCAGAGTAGTGCTGAATTCGTCCTGCTATACTAAAGATGAGCTGACCGGAATGTATGTGGACCTGAGAGAAACCGAAGCAGGAACTAAATATCTTTACGATAACGGACTGAGCCTTAAGATATCGGGAATAATCCGTCCGAACGAGGATGCAGCCTCGACAATGCTCAGCGGAGCGATAGGATACACAAGTGCGCTGACGGAATATGTTGTTAAGGAGTCGCAGAAATCGGGAGCGATAACCGAGCAGATGGAGAATAAGGCTACCGATATTTTGACGGGGCTTCCCTTTAAGGAAAATACGGGTAAGCTGACGGCAGAGCAGAAGAAGGCGGAGTTCCGTGAGTATGTAAGCGGACTTAGCGAGGCAGGAAAAGCTAAGGTATATATAGGAGTTATGAGCATTCCCACCCAGCAGATAATAGATGCGGGAGTAGCACAGCAGATGCAGGGTAAGACGAGAGAAGAAATAGAGGCGACAATGATAGCGGTGCTTACCGAACAGATGGGAGTAAGCGGAGATGCGTTAACCTCTTATGTTGAGGCTATGTCCGACGAAGAGATATTTGAGCTTTACAAAGAAATGCTCGTTCAGGTAATCAAACTGCAGTATTCAGAGATGGTAAAAGCTAATCTTGCAGGAAAGAGTGATACTGAACTTGCATTAGCACTTGATATGGCGCTTGAAACATTTACCGACGAGCAATATTCAGATTATTATGATGAAATAATGGTATTTTCAGAGAGCAGCTATGAGAATAATCTCTTGAAACTCGGATATGTTGACCTTGAGAATCCTGCGAGCGTAAATATTTTTGCATCGTCTTTTGCAAATAAGGATGTTATAGAGGAAGCGATAGCGAAGTACAATGAGGGAGTAGAAGAGGTATCGAAGATAAAGTATACCGACTACGTGGGAATAATGATGGCGTCTGTTACCACTATAATTGATGCAATAACCTACGTATTGATAGCGTTTGTTGCGATATCGCTGATAGTGTCCTCGATAATGATAGGAGTAATAACGCTGATATCGGTGCAGGAGCGTACCAAAGAAATCGGAATACTTCGTGCAATAGGAGCGTCGAAGAAGGACGTATCAAGTCTGTTCAATGCGGAAACGCTGATAATCGGATTTGCCTCGGGAGCGCTCGGAGTACTGATAACCTATGTTCTGTGCATACCGATAAATGCGATAATTTATGCTCTCACGGGAATTGCGGGCTTGAGAGCGTATCTGCCCTTGGGCGCAGCGGTAATACTTGTAGTTATCAGCATGGTGCTGACGCTTATCTCGGGAATAATACCGTCGAGAAGCGCAGCCAAGAAGGAGCCGGTAGTCGCGCTCAGAACGGAATAAAATGTTGAGGGAAATATTGCTAAAAGATAAGCAATGTGTTATGATTAGTAAAACGAGAAAATGAAAGCGAGAGCTTGAAATGGACAACAAATACAGCGGACAGACTCCGAAAACATTTAAAGAGAAATGGGATAATTATTGGTATCACTATAAGTTTCGTACGATAGTCGGAATAGCGTTAGGTGTAATGGCGATTTTTCTGATAAAGGACGTATTTTTCAAGCCTAAGTATGATATAACTATTACTTATCTTGTGAAAGGATATATTGACTTGGGTGACTATGCAAGCAAAGACGAGGGGGACTATGTCGAGCTTGAAAATATGCTGATGGAGTATATTGATGACTACAACGGTGACGGAAAAAAGAATATTGATATCAGACTTGTGGAGCTGCCTGCGGTTGAAGACGTTGAAAATCTGCAGCTGTATAATGCGATGAGCGCAAAGTTTATGTCGGAGTTTGCGATAGGGAATATGGCGCTTTATATTATGCCGCCTGAGCTTGTTGAATCAATGGATATGACGGATAAGTTTTTGAATCTTTCGGAGAAATACCCCGACAACAGCAGGATGGAAGGGCTTGGAATGTATATCGGAGATGCCCTTGAAGATGCAGGAATAAAGGTAAACGAAGGCGAGGGGTACATCTTTTTAAGGGATGGCAACGCAAGCGGCGAAAAGCAGTATGAGGCGGACGTCAAATTTTTTGAGAGTATTATGAATGCACTTGGAGAAAGAGCGGAGTAGTAAGAGGGTAGAGTAATGCTGGATATCGTAATAAGAGGAGCCGAGAGGATAGTTTCCGGCGGGAAGATTTTTACCGGAGATATCGGAATAAAAGATGGCAAGATTATAAAAATAGGGGAAATTGATGAAGAGGCGAAGGAGTACATCTCTGCGAAGGGACTTACTGCCATTCCCGGACTTGTGGATATGCACGTGCATTTTCGGGACCCGGGGCTCCTTCACAAAGAGGATATTTTCACCGGAGCAGAAGCTGCAGCAAACGGCGGAGTTACCTCGGTGTGTACGATGCCGAACACCTCTCCTGCGGCTGACAGCGCACAAACCATTGAATATATGGTAAAAAAGGCGGAGAAAGCGAAATGCAGAGTATATCCGTCGGGATGCATTACGGTTGGAATGAAGGGCGGAGCGCTGTGCGATTTTGTGTCGCTCAAAGAAAGCGGAGCAGTTGCGGTAAGCGACGACGGCCGTCCTGTTGAGGACGAAAAAATGATGGAAGCTGCGGTAAAAGCGGCGGCTGAAGCAGGAGTTACGGTAATCAGTCATTGCGAGGACCTCAAAATAATAAACGGCGGAATAATAAACAAAGGCAAGGTGTCCGAAAAGCTCGGAGTAGCGGGAATGGATAGGCGCTCGGAGATAGAGTCCACCAAAAGAGAGATTGAAATAGCGAAAAGAACCGGACTTCCGATACATATAGCCCACGTCAGCGTTAAGGAGTGCGTGAGGGATATCAGGGAAGCTAAAGCAAGCGGTGTCAAGGTTACCGCTGAGACAGCACCTCATTACTTTTATTATACCGATGAGAAGCTGATGAGTATGAGTGCGTCGTACAGAATGAATCCGCCGCTCAGAGAAAAAGAGGATATTGAAGCAATAATCGAGGGAATAGCAGACGGAACGATAGATGCAATCGCAACGGATCACGCTCCTCACGCCAAAGAAGAGAAGGCGGATTTTTATAAGGCTCCAAACGGAGTTATTGGACTTGAGAGCTCATTCGGAGCATCATACACCCGACTTGTAAAAGGCGGAGTGATAGGAATAGAGCGGCTTGTGGAGCTGATGAGCGAAGCTCCGGCGAGGATACTCAAGATACCGGCAGGAAGACTTGAAGAGGGAGCTAATGCGGATATAACCTTGATAGACGAGCGGCGCGAGTGGGTATTTGCTGAGGAAAATATAAAGAGCAAATCGAAAAATTCGGCGTTTATCGGGGAGAAATTCGTTGGATATCCTGTGATTACTATATGCAGAGGCGAGGTAGTCAAAGGGGAAGAAATAATTGAAAGGTAGAGAGTAAAATGTCGTTTGAAAGACTTGTAAAGAAAATTGACGAGATGAGGAACCCCACCGTCGTCGGACTTGATCCGAAGGTAGAGTATGTTCCGGAGTATATAAAGAAGGAGAGCTATGAAAAGTACGGCAAGACTCTTGCGGGAGCCGCCGATGCAGTACTTACCTTCAATAAGGGACTCATAGATGCGATATATGATATAGTTCCGGCAGTAAAGCCTCAGCTTGCATACTACGAGATGCTTGGCTGGGAGGGTGTCAAGGTTTACAGTGATACAGTTAAATATGCGAAGAGCAAAGGACTTTATGTAATTGCCGACGGAAAGAGGAACGATATCGGTGAAACGATGAAGGCGTACTCGGCGGCGCATATAGGAAAAACGGTTATCGACGGAGAAGAGGTCGAGGCGTTCGGAGCCGATGCGCTTACGGTAAACGGATATCTCGGCAGCGACGGAATAAATCCGCTGGTTGAAGCGTGTGAGAAGTACGACAGAGGAATTTTCGTACTTGCAAAGACCTCGAATAAATCTTCCGGCGAGCTTCAGGACCTTTTGATAGGCGAAGAAAAGGTATATGAAGTAATGTCGAAGATGTGTGTTGAGTGGGGAAAGAGTACGATAGGAGCGAGCGGCTACGGAGCGGTCGGAGTAGTTACCGGCGCAACATATCCTGAGCAGCTTGTGGAATTAAGAGAAAAGTTCCCGAGTCTGTTTTTCCTTGTACCCGGATACGGCGCGCAGGGAGCGAAGGCGAAGGATATTGCGGGAGCGTTTGATAAAAACGGACGCGGAGCAATAGTCAATTCCTCTCGCGGAATAATCTGTGCGTGGAAATCGAGCGGCGCAGACGAAAAGGAGTACGCCGAAAGTGCAAGAGCGAGTGCGATAAAAATGAGAGATGAAATAGTAAGCGAGATAAATCTGTAGGATAGAAGCGGTGTGAGGTTAGCCTTACACCGTTTTATTTATAAAAAAAATTCCGAATATGCTTATAAATAACGAAGATGAGCAATAATAATTTTATATCTGAAGAAGGATAAAATAGATATTCGGAAGGAATGAAAGAGATGATAAGAAGTAGAAAAGCGGTAATAATGGCAGGGGGAGAGGGGAGCAGACTAAGACCGCTCACCTGTAATATTCCGAAGCCGATGACGAGAATATGCGGAAGACCGGTGCTGGAGCATATACTTGAGCTTTTGAAAAAGCACGAATTCAGCGAAGCGGCGGTAACACTGATGTATCTTCCTCAGGAGATAAAGGAAAATTTTCCGAGCGAGGAATATAAGGGAATATTTTTAAATTTTATAGAAGAGGATACTCCGCTCGGAACCGCAGGGAGTGTAAAAAATGCGGCAAAAAATTACGATGAGCCGTTTTTGGTAATAAGCGGGGATGCTGTGTGCGATTTTGACATAGGTGAAATTTTCAGAGCGCACGAAAAAAGCGGATGTGCGGCTACAATAGTGGCAAAAAGGGTGAAGGACCCCGGGGAGTACGGACTTTTGAAAACAGAAAGCGGACGAGTTTGCGGATTTATAGAAAAGCCGGCGTATTCTCAGGCGGTAAGCGACCTTGCAAATACCGGAGTATATATATTGGCTCCCGAGTGCATGGAGCTGGTACCCGACGGCGAAAAATATGATTTTGCAAAGGAGCTATTTCCGAAGATGCTTGAAAAGGGTATGCAAATAGCGGTATATGAGGAAAAAGGGTACTGGTGCGATATCGGAGATATCGGGAGCTATATCAGATGTCAGAGGGATATTTTGTTTGGAAGGGCTCCGATGTATGAGGAAGAGAAAAGGGATAGATTCGGCAGCGTAATAAAGAGCGAAGGACTCGAAAAAGCAGTAATAGAACCGCCGGTATATATCGGGAGAGGAGTAAAAATAGCAGAGGGAGCTGTAATAGAGAGCGGAAGTGTACTTGATGACGGGTGCGTGGTAGGAAAAGGAGTGCATATAAAGAATTCGATAATACTTGAAAATTCGGTAGTGGAGGATATGGCGTCGATATCGGGAGCAATAGTTTGCTCGTATGCAAAATGCGGAAAGAAATCAATGATGTTTGAAGGAGCCGTGCTCGGTTCCCACAGTGAGCTTGGAAAAAATTCGAGGATAAATCCGGGGATAAAGGTGTGGCAGGGCAAAAAGGTTGGGGCCAATGAGGTGGTGGACGGACACGTGAAGGTGTCGTCCGGAGCAGGCAGCAGATTTGATGAAGACGGAATCTCGGCGCTTGAAAAAGGAGCCGCATCCGCCCAGTTTTACGCAAAGGTCGGAGCCGCTGCAGTTACCTCTTTCAAAAAGGAATATATTACAGTTGGGTGCTACCCGAGCAAAGCGTGCAGAGCGGCAAAGCAGGCGCTTATATCGGGAATACAGAGTGCAGGCTGTGACAGTATAGATTTCGGTGAGGATATCTTCGGCGCATTTGCTTTCGGAATGTCCTTCGGAGGCTTTGATGCGGGAATATATATTTTTTCGGGAGAAGGAGGAGCACCGAAGGTAAGGGTATATGAGCGAGGCGGAATACCTGCATCGAGAGGTGTGGAGAGAGGAATAGAAAAAGCGATAAGTGCGGGAGAATTCAGCGTATGCGAGGAAGATGGCTACGGAGAAGGGTACACGATGAACGGAAACAGCGCGATATACCGCGCTACTCTAAAAAAGCTCGGAAAAAATATTTTCAGAGGTAAAAAGGTAGCGATACACAGCGATAATGCAGAAATAAAAAAGGTAATAGAGGGGGTATTGGGAAGAAAAGGTGAAGAGAAATTTGCGGATGTTGAGATAGTGTGCAACGCAAACGGAGAGTGCAGTATCAGTGAGGGAGATGCGGTGCTGAGCGGTGAATTACTGCTTGAGGTGTGCTGTATCAGTGAGTTTGAGAAGGGTAAAAATGTTGCGCTTTGGTACGGCGCGCCGAGAGTATTTGACGAGATAGCAAAAGAGTACGGTGCGAGGGTGGAGAGGTATCTTGAGTGCCCCGCAGACGAAAGTGACGCGTCGGCAAGGAAGCTTGCCGAAGGTCAGCTCTGGAGCAGAGATCCTCTGATGAGGGTGGTTACCGCGGCGGCGTATATGGAGGAGAAAAAGCTCGGAGTAAAGAGTATGCTGGAGAGAGTTATACCGATTGCGGTGAAGAGTGATACGGTAGCGGTAAGCGGGAATATAAATCCGGGAAAGATAGTCGGGGAGCTTGAGGGAGAAGAGATAACGGCAAAAAGCATAGGAGAGGGGAAGATACTCAAGGTAAAAGACGGATATGTGGTAGTGCGGCCGCTGAAAAGAGGCGAGGGAATAAAAATTACCGCAGAGGCTTCAAAATACGAAACGGCAAGTGAGATATGCGGGGATTTTGTTAAAATGATAAAGGCCAAAAACGGTGAAACTATTGACAGATAAGGGGAAAAAAGGTAAAATTAAATTAAGTGTATGTTCGTTTTAAAAGGTTTATCTTTTATATAAGAGTCGGGTGTCCGGAAGGATTTTAGATTGTTTTATAAAAGCGATCCCGCCGAGCGAATTTTAGCGGGAGCATTTGATATGCGCCTAAAAGCGCGAAACAAAGGGTAGAAGAGCTTGTGCGGCGGAGCTTACCCTTTTAGAAAGTATACTGAAAACAAAACGCCGCCGAGAAAGGAGAATAAAGTGGCAGAAAAAACGAAAATAAAAGCGAAGCCCGAGGGAACCGGAGTCGCACCGAAAGGACAAAGGAACCAAAGAAACGGGTACGCAAGAAAGAAAAAGGCTGCGCCGAATAACGCTGTTGAAGATAGGCAGATCAAGAAAGAGGAGCCGATAAAGGCAGAGAAAAAGAGGCGCGATACCAAAGGCGGAAAGCGCACGAGAAGAGCGGGAGGAGAAAGAAGAGCGGTGAAGAGTAAGATACCGCTGAAGATAATTCCGCTGGGAGGACTCGGAGAGATAGGCAAGAACGTCACGGCGTATGAATACGGCGACGATATGTTTATAGTTGATTGCGGAATGACCTTTCCCGATGATGATATGCTGGGAATAGATATAGTACTTCCGGATTTTACTTATCTTACTCAAAATGCAGACAAACTGCGCGGAGCGGTTATAACACACGGTCATGAGGACCATATAGGCGGATTGCCTTATCTTTTAAAGACGCTGAATATACCGGTTTACGGAACGGCGCTTACACTGGGACTCATTGAAGCGAAGCTGAAGGAATTCAACCTTCCCAATCAGGCGGATCTGAGAAGAGTAAAGCCGGGAGATGAAGTTACTTTCGGAAAAATGAGTGTGGAGTTCATTAACGTTAACCACTCGATACCCGATGCCTGCGCGCTCGCGATTCATACACCTGTGGGAACGGTAGTTCAGACGGGTGACTTTAAGGTGGATTACACTCCGATAGAGGGCGACGTAATAAATCTTGCAAGATTCGGTGAGCTTGGTAATCAGGGGGTACTTGCCCTGCTTTCGGATTCAACAAATGCTGAGCGTCCTGGAAGCACGATGAGCGAGAGAAAGGTCGGGGAATCCTTTGAAACTCTCTTCAAGAGCGCAGAGGACCGCAGAATAATTATCGCATCGTTTTCATCGAACATACACAGAATACAGCAGATAGTAGATATGGCTATAAGATTCGGAAGAAGAGTAGCGGTATCGGGAAGAAGCATGATAAACGCGGTGGGAATAGCCACCGAGCTCGGATATCTGCACGTTCCGGACGGACTTTTGATAGATATTGATGCGATAAACAGATACCCTGACGAGCGGGTGGTAATAATAACTACCGGCTCTCAAGGGGAACCGATGTCGGCACTTTCGAGGATGGCGACGAGCGAATATAAGAAGGTAACGATAACTCAAAACGACTTTATAATAATATCTGCGAATCCCATTCCGGGAAATGAGAAGATGGTAAACCGCGTGGTGAACGAGCTGATGAAGCTCGGAGCAGAGGTAGTGTACGAGAAGATGTACGAGGTACACGTTTCGGGACACGCGTGTCAGGACGAGCTGAAATTAATGCTTTCTCTTGTGAAGCCGAGGTATTTTATGCCGGTACACGGGGAGTATAAGCAGATGAAAAAGCACGCGGGACTCGCACTCGGACTCGGTATGAACGAGAATGACATATTTATCGGAGAGATAGGAAGAGTAGTTGAGTTTGACGGAGTAAGCATGAGGAGTACGGGGGTAGTACCCTCGGGAAAAGTGCTTGTTGACGGTCTTGGAGTAGGCGACGTGGGAAATGTCGTAATGAAGGACAGAAAGCGTCTTGCTCAGGACGGACTGATGGTAGTGGTCATAACCATAAAGAAGGATTCCAAGGAGATTCTTGCAGGACCCGATATAGTATCGAGAGGATTTGTGTACGTTCGCGAATCCGAAACGATGATGGAAGAGGTAAAAAGGATAGCGGAAACGGTAATGGCGGGAGCGTATACCGGAAACGTACGCGACTGGGGTAACGTAAAGGCGAAGCTCAGGGATGAGCTTGGGGACTATTTATACAAACAGACAAAGCGTTCTCCGATGATACTTCCGATAATACAGGAGATTCCCTGATTTTAAAAATGGTATTAAGCTCTACGGACGGTTCCCAAAGAGCCGTTCGTAGAGAAAAATTCTGAAAAAGAGGTTTGAGAAGATGGATAAAAAGCTATGGATCTTTCGGCCGATAATCTACATATTGATGGGACTGAGTCTTGCGCTTACACTTGTTACGGCATTTTTGAATCCGTACGTATTTATAGCGGAGGCTGCGGTAACGTTGGCGGTATTTATTGCGCTGTATATAAGGATTCGCAAAATGCAGGGAGATGTGCAGGACTTTTTGGAGCATATCAGTAAGCTGCTTGCATCGCCGCGAGGTAAGACGCTTTTATCCTTTCCGATACCGGTAATAGTAGCGGATGCGAAGTATGAGGTAATATGGTACAACTCGATATGCAAGCGGGATATGCTTGGGGGAAGAGATATTTTCGGGCTTGAGATACAGAAGATAATACCGAAGCTTGATATGGACGGCGATATACGCACTAAGGGAATAAGGCTTACCTATATGGGTAGGAGCTATAAGGCGTATATGACCGAGGCGGCGGAGGAAGAAACGCTTTATCTGTTTTATCTTATAGATGAAACGGAGCTTAAGAGGTATGCAGAAGAATATTTTGAAACAAGACCGTCCGTGGCGACGATAATAATTGATAACTACGATGAGCTGCTTCAAAATGCTAAGGAAAGCGAAAAGATGAAGATACTTGCGAGTATCGACAACAATTTAGAGAGATTTGTAATTGAAAATAACTGCATAATAAGCAAAACGGGACGCAGAGATAAGTATATCGCGATAATAGAGGAGCGGTATATGAAGCGTCTTACGGAGGAGCGTTTTAAGATACTTGAGGAAATAAGGGATCTTGAGGTATCTGACAATAAGATGTCTATTACCGCATCAATGGGAATCGGACGCGGCGGCAGGACTTTCGGGGATAACGAAAAGATGGCGAATCAGGCGCTTGAGATGGCGCTCGGACGCGGCGGAGATCAGGTGGTAATAAAGAATCCGGAGGGATTTGATTTTTACGGCGGAATTTCAAACGGCCTAGAAAAGCAAACGAAGGTAAAGACGAGGATAATGGCAGCGGCACTTTCCGATTTGATAGATAACAGCGGAAACGTAATAATAATGGGACACCGTTTGGCTGATATGGACTGTCTTGGAGCAGCTATCGGAATGTGTAAGATAGTATCGTCGGCGGGAAAGCAGGTCAATATTGCCCTGAACAGCAGTAAGAACTTGGCGGGGTCCTTGTACGAGAAGGCGATGAAAGAGGGATATGAGGGAATCTTTGTGGGACCCGAGGAAGCGCCTGCTCTTGTAAAGGATGACACGCTGATAGTGATTGTTGATACCCATATACCGACACTTGTGGAGTGTCCGAATCTGCTTGAGATGTGCAAAAACGTAGTAGTTATCGACCATCACAGAAAGATGGTGGGATATATAGACGATGCGCTTATATTTTATCATGAGCCGTATGCATCTTCGGCATCGGAGATGGTAACGGAGCTTGCACAGTATTTCGGAGAAGAAACTAAATTTGAGAAATGCGAAGCCGAGGCGTTACTTGCGGGAATAATGCTTGATACCAAGAGCTTTTCGGTAAAGGCGGGAGTGCGTACCTTTGAAGCGGCGGCATATCTGAGAAGGTCGGGAGCCGATACGGTTGAGGTAAAGAAGCTGTTCGGCGGAACGATAAGTGCGTACCGCAGAAGAGCGCAGCTTGTAGCCGAGGCGGAGATTTACCGTAATTGTGCCGTGGCGGGAGCAGTAGGAGAGAGCGACGAGATAAAATTGGTAGCTCCTCAGACTGCGGACGAGCTGCTTACCCTTAACAGCGTGGATGCATCTTTTGTTATGTCGGAATATGAGGGTGAAACGTCGATATCGGCGCGTTCCTTCGGAAAGATAAACGTGCAGCTTGTAATGGAATATATGGGCGGCGGCGGACATCAGACAATGGCGGGAGCCCAGCTCAAAGGCGTCGGACTTGCCGAGGCTAAGGAAGCGCTGCTCAAAGCAATAGACGAATATTACGAAAAGAACAAGAAATAAGGAGAGACAGATATGAAGGTATTACTGAATGCGGATATACCCGGAAACGGTAAAAAAGGACAGATAGTTGAGGTAGCTGAAGGATATGCGAGGAACTATCTGATAAAAAGAGGACTTGCTGTTGAAGCAAATGCAAAGGTACTGAGTGAGGTAAAGGCGAAGGAGGACGCAGCTAAGCGCCGTGAGGAGATTGCTCGCAAGGAAGCACAGCAGGCAGCTGACGGAATAAAGGGAAAGGTCGTTAAGATAACGGCAAAATCAGGAGCCGGCGGAAAACTGTTCGGAGCAGTAACCTCTAAGGAGGTAGCGGAATCTCTTGATAAGCAGTACGGACTTTCGGTAGATAAGAGAAAGATAGAGATGTCCGATATAAAGGTATGCGGAAGCTACGAGGCGGAGATAAAATTTTATCCGGGAGTAGCGGCAAAGATAACGGTATCGGTAACGGAGGAGTAAGTTACCTTTACATTCTCAACGGTGGGATTTCACATTGTGACAAGGTAGGGTGATTATAATGGAAAGTAATTTCGGTATAGATGGAATCGTGCGGAAGATGCCGTACAATCTTGAAGCGGAGCAGTCGGCGATAGGAGCAGCACTTGTGGAGCCGACGATATTTCCGCGTCTTTTGGAGATGCTAAAGCCGGAATACTTTTACAGACCGCAGCATAGTCAGATATTTGCGGTAATGAGCAATATGTTCGTATCGGGACAGACGCTGGATTTCGTTACGGTACTTGATAAGGTAAAGAACGAGCAGATATTTGAAACGGAGCAGGATGCAAAGAGTTATTTTGCGAATCTGATACAGATAGTGCCGTCGATATCGAATATTGAGGCTTATGCGGAGATAATCAAGGATAAATACAATGTAAGAAGGCTGCTTGAGGCTGCGAGAGAGATAGAAGAGGAGTCGAGTGAGGGTAGTGCGGATGCAAAAACTCTGCTCGACAGCGCGGAACAAAAAATATACGATATACGCCAAGGCGGAAGATCTCACGGACTTGTAAAGATAGATGAAGCGGTACTTGAAACTTATGACAGACTGCAAAAGCTGAGCGGAGCTGATAAATCGAAGTATGCGGGACTGCCGACCGGCTTTAAGGATCTTGACAATGTGCTGACGGGACTTAACAAGTCCGACCTTATACTTATTGCGGGACGTCCCGGAATGGGTAAAACGACGTTTGCGCTTAACGTTGCGAATAATATAGCGGTAAAGCAAAAGAAAAAGGTAGTTGTATTTTCGATAGAGATGAGCTCTGAGCAGCTTGTGTCAAAGATACTTTCGGGAGAAGCGTCGATAGACAGCAAAGCCTTCAGAACCGGAGAGATGAGTACTGATGAGTGGTACAGACTCAACGAGGCGGCGCAGGTAATATCCAAGGCGGAGCTTTATTTTGACGACAGCGCGGGAATAACCGTTGCGGAGATGAAGGCAAAATTAAGGCGAGTAGAGGACTTGGGACTCATTGTGATAGACTACTTGCAGCTGATGTCATCGGGTAAGGTAACGAACAACAGAGTGCAGGAGATATCGGAGATAACGAGAGGACTCAAAATACTTGCGAGGGAGCTTGATATTCCGGTAATACTCTGCTCCCAGCTTTCCCGCGGACCTGAAGGCCGTCAAGATAAGCGTCCGATGCTTTCGGATCTGAGAGAATCGGGATCAATTGAGCAGGATGCGGATATAGTATTAATGCTTTACAGAGAAAATTACTATAACAGCGAGGATGATGACGCGCGTAATGTGGCGGAATGCATCGTAGCAAAAAACAGACACGGAGAAACCGGTACGGTAAGACTTGCGTGGGACGGATTACATTCGAGATTCGGTAATCTTGACCCGTATCGGTAATAGAGGATATGTACGAAAGAGCGCTTAAAACGGTAGAAAAATACGGAATGATAAAGAGCGGAGACGGAATAACGGTGGGAGTATCAGGCGGAGCCGATTCCGTCGTTCTGCTTGATTTTTTGTGCCGTTTGAGAGATGATATGGAGCTTAAAATAGCGGTTTGCCATATAAATCACGGGTTTCGCGGCGCAGAAAGCGACAGAGATGAGGAGTTTGTGAGGGTACTGTGTGAGAAGTACGGGGTGGAATTTCATCTTTTGAGGGCAGACGTGGGAGCACTTGCAAAGGAAAGAGGAGTTTCCGGAGAAGAGTGCGGAAGAGAGGTTCGGTACGGATTTTTCAGAGAGGTAGCTTGTGGCGGGAAGATAGCTACTGCACATACTTTAAGCGACAGTATGGAAACGGTGATTCTTAATATGGCGCGGGGAGCAGGACTAAAGGGACTGTGCGGAATACCGGCTGTACGCGGAGAAATAATCAGACCGCTTATAGAGTGCACAAGAGCGCAGATAGAGGAGTACGCCGCAGAGAGAGGACTTGAATTTGTTACCGACAGTACAAATCTTACCGATGATTATACGAGAAATAAAATAAGGCATAATATAATTCCTGAGCTTTATAAAATAAACGAGTCATTTGACAGAGCGTTTTTCAGAGTAAGCGAAGCGGTTAGTGAGGACAGCGAGTATCTGGAGAAAAAAGCGGCGGAGTTAAAAAGTGAAGCGAAGAGAGAAAACGGATATGATGCGGGCGTTTTGTTAAAGGCTCCGACTGCGCTGAAAAATCGGGTAATAGCTGCCGTGTTTTCTGAAAACGGAGTGGAGAAAAACGAAAAAAGAATACGCGCTGTGGGGAATGCTTTAGGTAAGGAAAGCTACAAGGAGCAGGTCGCAAAGGATAAATATGCGGTAATAAGCGGCGGGATATTTAAAATAGAAACGCAAAAAAATGAGCATGTTGAGGAGTTTCAGATTCCGTTTGCAGAAGGAAAATACAAGATAAATG
>CAJGEB010000002.1 GCA_904502045.1 uncultured Oscillospiraceae bacterium | reverse complement strand
CAAACGATATTGATCTGGGCGAGGTCGATAAAATTATAATCACCGATACCGTTACCGCCGATGCAAAAACTCTTTCTATGAATTTTGACGTTAATGACAAGGACGGATCCAACCTCTTCAATTTTGTATCCGCTTTTTCCGATAACAGTGTCAAGATATCTGCAGGACAACCCACCCCCTTCTTCAACCTCTCTTACTCCTTTGACGAAAACGGAGCCCAAAGCTTCAGTTGTAATATAAATTTGGATGAAGATGTGAATGACGGTCAATCCTTGGATTTTAAATTCGATGAAACCTTTAAGGACGGTAAATTTGAAGGTACCGCTTCGATAAAAGCCGAAGATACCACCCTCGGATTAAAATATTCAAGAGAAGAGAAAAAAGACGGATCCAAGTTCAGTACGAGTGAGATCTTCTTTACGGGCGAAGGAATTACCCTTTCTTTCCCTGTTGAGCTGACCGTCGAGCAGAAAGCTTCCGAAAATGGAGTCACAATAGACGTCACCTTCAAAATGAATCTTCAGGATTCCCTTGATATCTCCCTTTCCTCCTCTTTCTCATTGAAAAATGAGGATGTTTCGGTTACCATTCCGGAAACCTCAGTAAATATCGAAGAGCTTTCTGAAGATACTCTCAATTCTTGGTTACTCGAATTGCCAACTAAATACCCCACCATTTATCTTACCCTTTCCTCTTTATTCGGAATGGAAATGTAATTTTTGTCGAACACGCCTGAAAAAATCAGGCGTGTTTTTTGTTTTTATTCATTTGTAAACAAATCTTTAATTAAAAGTTAATAATTCTATTGACATAATTCCTCGAATACTATATTATGTATAGGATGAAACAATTTTTAGGAGGTTTTTTCTATGTTCATTCAGAAATACAAACAGGCGCTTGCAGTAATCCTTAAAAAGCCGATAATGCTTTGGGGACTTTCCTTGCTTTCCGCAATTCTCGGCGGTATTGCTTCGATCGTTACTTCTCCCATTTTTGCACTCAGCTTTTGCGCTACCACTCTTCTTAATTTAGGTATGATCAAGGTTTACCTTGACGGACTTAAGGGTAAGCAGGTTAACTCCAATCAGCTCTTTGCTGCTTTCAACAAAAATGCTGTAAGAGCAGTTGGCGGTATGGCTTGGCAGGCTCTTTGGATCATCATTTGGTGCCTCGTTCCCATCGTTGGTCCGATCATCGCTATCGTTAAGAGCTATTCCTACGCTTTCGTTCCTTACATCCTCGTAACGAAGCCTGAGGTTACCGCTACTGATGCTCTCAAGCTTTCCATGCAGATGACTAAGGGTAAGAAGGGCCAGATGTTCCTCGCAGACTTCTGCCTCGGACTCGGACTCGGAATCGTTGCCCTCGTTCTCGGATTGCTTGCTCTGATTCCCTTCATCGGAATCCTCTTCGGCCTTGTTCTCGTAATATTCTTCATATTAGTTGCTCTCTTCATCGGCATCTTCCAGGGACTTTACAAGGCTGCTTTCTATGATGACAGCGTTGAGGCTCCTGCTGCTGAATAATTTTAATGTACTTAAACTCCCGAGAACTTCTGTTTTCGGGAGTATTTTTTTGTGGAATTTTTTTGCCGGGTATTGTATAATATTTTCAGAATAATTTTACGGAGAAAGCTATGAATATTCCTCAAAACAAAGCTATTATCGGAACCCTTGGCGAGCGCACCTTACATTCCGAGCTCAAAAAAATGCTCGCTCCCGACGAAAGTACCCACGAAATTCGGGTGGGCAGGTATGTTGCGGATATCTTTGACGGTACTCGTATTATCGAAATTCAGACCCGCGCCTTTAACAAGCTCCGCGGAAAGCTCTCCTACTTTATAAATGAAAAAAATCTGCCCGTCACAGTAGTCTTCCCCGTAGCTTATACCAAATATTTGAATTGGGTGGACCCCCTATCCGCAGAAGTTCGCTCACGCCGAAAATCCCCCAAAAAAGGTAAGGTCTACGACATTTTCCCCGAGCTTTACAAAATAACGCCGCTGCTGAGTCTCCCCAAGCTTTCCATCCAAATCATATTCGCTGATATTGAGGAGTTCCGACTTGCTGACGGCTGGAGCTCCGACGGAAAAAAGGGCTCCACACGCATCGAGCGCCTCCCCACCGCTTTCCACGACGAGCTCACTCTCACCATCTCTCAGCCTGAGGATTACCTCGCTTTAGTCCCCTTTGACCTTCCCGAACACTTCACCCTCAAGGATTTTGCTGCTGCCTCCTCTCTTTCCTATAATAAGAGCTCCTGCGCCTTAAACGTGCTGTGCCAGGTCGGAGTTTGTGAAAAAATCGGTAAAATCGGCAGAAGTAATCTCTATTCGGTAAAATGATGCGGATAATTTTGTTAAAGGGTATTCTCAAAACTGCGTTTGTGTGTTAAAATATCCTCTGTATTAATGTATTTTTGCGTTATTGCAAGAAAGGTATGGTCTTTATGGAGCAAAATGTTAAAAAACCGATCAGCTTGTCGGGAATACAACCCACCGGTGTTATGACACTCGGAAATTATATCGGAGCCGTTAAAAATTGGGTTACTTTTCAGGACGAGTGTGATTGTATATATATGATCGCTAATCTTCACGCTATCACCGTGAAGCAGGATCCCGCAGCTTTGCGTAAAAATACCCTCGAAGCCTTCGCGCTTATCCTCGCGTGCGGAGTCGATCCCGAAAAAAGTATTGCTTTTATTCAGAGTCAGGTTCCGCAGCACGCTGAGCTCTCTTGGGTACTCAACTGCTACGCTCAATTCGGCGAAATGTCGCGTATGACTCAGTTTAAGGATAAATCCCGCAAGCACGCAGATAACATCAATGTCGGACTCTTCACCTACCCCATTCTTATGGCGGCGGATATCTTACTGTATCAGGCAGACGTGGTTCCCGTCGGCGTGGACCAAAAACAGCACGTTGAGATAGCCCGCGATATTGCAGGCAGATTCAACGGACTCTACGGCGACGTATTCAAGATGCCGACTCCCTTTATTCCCAAAGCAGGAGCCAAGATAATGTCACTTGCGGATCCCACAAAGAAAATGTCAAAATCCGATGATAACCTCAACTCCTTCATCGCCATTCTTGAGGATAAGGATTCCATTATTCGTAAAATTAAACGCTCCGTTACCGATTCCGAGGCTTTAGTAGCCTACCGCGAGGGTAAAGACGGCATCAATAACCTTATGACCATCTACTCTGTCGTTACCGGAAAATCCTTCGAGGAGATCGAAAGAGAATTTGAGGGTAAGGGCTACGGCGACTTTAAGCTTGCAGTAGGTGAGACCGTCGCTGATTACCTCGCTCCCGTCAAGGACCGCTTCAACGCTCTTATGGGCGACAAGGCCTATCTCGAAAGCCTTGCTGCAGACGGTGCGGAAAAAGCTTCCCGACTTGCTCGCAGAACACTGAGTAAGGTCTATCGCAAGGTCGGACTCCTTTAATATTTCCTCTTTTACGGAGAAAGATATGGATTACGCTAAAACTAAAGAATATTTAAAATCCCTCTGCGGAATCGGCTCAAAACCGGGTCTGGAGAGGATACGAAAATTACTTGAGCTTATGGGGAATCCACAGGATAAACTCAAATTTATACATATTGCGGGTACAAACGGTAAGGGCTCGGTTACGGAGATGATATCCTCCTCACTAAACGTCGCAGGCTATAGGTGCGGCGCCTTTTTCTCGCCCTATGTCAACGATGTACGGGAATGCTTCAAAATCTCCGGCAAAAAAATTACGCAGTCCAAGACCGCCGCCGCTTTTTCCTATGTAAAAAAATTTGCGGATGTTATAGCAAAAGACGGCGATGCTCCGACTGAATACGAGATAATTACCGCGGCGGCTCTGCACCTGTTTCAACTGTCCGGCTGTGATATCGTCTGTATGGAGGCGTGTATGGGCGGAAAGCTCGACGTTACCAACATTTCAAATTCAACTCTCGTTTCGGTAATTACTCAGATAGAGATAGACCATACGAAATTCCTCGGAGATTCAATTGCCGAGATCACCGAGCATAAGTGCGGAATACTCCGCGAAAACGGTATCTGTGTAAGCTCCCCGAATCAACCTTCCGATGCCTGCGATACCATCTTAAAGGAGTGTAATAAGCATTCCTGCAAGCTGATAATTCCCGACACCGACGATGACTCGCTCATTGTTTTACCGATAGCTCCCTTCAAGCAATTTTCTTATAAAAATATCGAATTTGACCTTTCGATGATAGGTAGCCATCAGATAAACAATGCGCTTACCGCGGTCGAAACCCTCTTCGCCTTACGAAATCTCGGGTTTAATATTCCTGACAGCGCAATCTCGCAAGGAGTTTCCTCTGCCGTTTTAGCCGCAAGGGTAGAGAGAATATCAAAAAAACCGCTGGTACTTCTTGACTCCGCACACAACCACTCCGGAATAAAGGCGCTGTGCGATGTTATTGATGAGCTCGGATGCAAGAATGCTCGCGTCATAATAGGTATGCTCGCTGATAAGGAGTACGAAAAATGCATCGCCCTTCTCGCTGCAAGAAGCCAAAAAATATATGCGGTAACTCCCAAAAATCCGCGTGCTCTTCCCGCAGAGGAGCTCGCCGCCGTTGCCTCACAGCTCGGTTGCGACACCTCAAGCTTTATTACTCTTGAAGGAGCTTTCGACGCCGCTGTAAAGGAGATTAAAAAGGACGACACTCTCATTATCTGCGGTTCCTTTTACGTATCAATGATACTTCGCGATAAATCAATTAATTACTTTTCAGGAGGTTTATTCTAATGACAGATGCAAAAAAATCGTTCATCGAATTTATGCTCGGAGCAGGCGTGCTCGGCTTCGGGGAATTCAAAACCAAAAGCGGCAGACTCTCTCCCTATTTCATTAACTGCGGAAACTACAAAACCGGTTCCCAGATGCTCGCGCTCGGAAAATTTTATTCGAGTATGATAAAGGAAACGGTCGGAGATGATTTCTCCGCCATCTTCGGTCCCGCTTACAAGGGGATCCCTCTTGCCGCAGTAACCTCAGCTTCACTCGCCGACCTCTACTCCATCGACAAGCCCTACTTCTTCAACCGCAAGGAAGCTAAGGACCACGGCGAAGGCGGAAGTATCGTCGGATACCGTCCCGCAAAAAACGACAAGCTCATTATCGTTGAGGACGTTATTACTGCAGGAACCGCTGTGGGTGAAAGTATGGCTCTGCTCTCCAATTTTGAGGGAGTCACCGTCAGCGATATGTTCATTACCGTTGACCGCTGTGAGTTCGGAGCCGAAGGTACTAAAACCGCTGTTGAAGAGGTAAAAGAGAAGTACGGAATCAAGGTGCACTCCATCGTAAACGTATTCGATATCTACTCCTACATCGGTGAAAACGGTCTGTTTACCGAGTACATTCCCGCAATGGAACGGTATATGAATCGTTACTGCTCCGCCGCCTTAAAATAATTTCAAAAAAATTTTTACGCTCGACTCGTTTCGAGCGTTTTTTTATTTAAAAGCCGCTATTCTTATTACAGAAAGCGGCCTTTTTATTATGTAATTTAAGGATGTGTAAAATATGCCGGTAAATATTGAAATGATAGAAAATGAAGCAGTCGCGGTTTTGAGCGGAGAGATAGACCAGCACTCCGCAAAGGATATCCGCAGTGAGATCGATTCCTTTGTGGAAAGAAATATGCCGAGTTCGCTCGTTCTCGATTTCGGCGGAGTTACTTTTATGGACAGCTCAGGTATCGGACTCGTTATGGGCAGATACCGCCTTTCACAAAGTGTAGGGTGCACTCTTGCACTCTCAAATACTCCCGCAAACATCAAAAAAATAATGAAATTTGCAGGTATCGAAAAAATCGCCCGCATTGACTGACTCTTCACAGAAAGGATTGTTAATAATGAAAGCCGTCAACGAAATTAAAATTACCCTCGAAAGCCGTTCGGTAAACGAGGGATTTGCAAGAAGCGCAGTAGCAGTATTCGCGTCACAATTGGATCCCACCGTCGAGGAGATCACAGAGATAAAAACCGCAGTAAGCGAAGCCGTCACCAACTGCATAGTCCACGCCTACAAAGACGACATCGGACTCATATACATAAACGCTAAAATCTTCGACGACAATTCCATACGCATCAGAATTCGCGATAACGGCTGCGGTATTCAAAATATCGAGCAGGCGATGGAGCCCGCTTTCACTACCGATGCCGCTTCCGAACGCGCAGGTCTCGGTTTTGCCATAATGCAGTCCTTCACCGATAAAATAAAGGTATTTTCCACCCTCGGAAAAGGGACAAGCGTCGTTCTGCAGAAAAAGATCAAGTCGAAAAAATAGCGTTAAATATTTTTCGAAAGGATCTTACGGTGAATACTATGCCGCTTACCCAAAACCTCGAAAGAAACTCGGTAGTTTCCTCAAATATCGGTCTTGTGCACTCCTGCGCCCACAAATTCAAGGGCCGCGGAATAGAATACGATGACCTCTTTCAAGCCGGCTGTATCGGTATAATAAAGGCGGCGGATGCTTTTGATTCCCAGCGCGGTGTGAAATTCTCCACCTACGCCGTTCCGGTGATACTCGGCGAAATAAAGCGCCTTTTCCGTGACGGCGGTAGTATCAAGGTATCACGCTCCATTAAAGAGCTTGCCGGAAAAATTAACCGCGAACGCGAAATATTTATCCGCAAAAACGGCTGTGAGCCCACCATTTCGGAGCTCGCCGCCGCTCTTGAGCTCCCACCCGAAGATATCGCTCAGGCGGTCGGAGCCTGCACTCCCGTAATGTCCCTTACCGCAGATGACGATGATGGCGGCGGACAGTTCGATATCCCAACACTCTCCCCCGAAGATGAAATTTCAGATGCAATTTCTCTTCGCCAGGCACTGTCCTTACTTCCCTCAGAGGAGCGTACCCTCATCATCCTGCGCTACTTTTCTCACAAAACCCAAACCGAAACCGCTAAGATCCTCGGTATGACTCAGGTGCAGGTGTCCCGCAAAGAAAAGAAAATACTCGAACGGCTCCGAAAGGACCTCGTTCCAAACCTTTAACCGTCTTCTTTCTTCCCCCATAAAAAGATTCCGTCGCAGAATTTGTCCGCGGCGGAATCTCTTTTTTCTCACTTATTTTCTTCCTTCATTCTCATATAATGGAATATGTACTGCTGGGCTATTCCCGCATATTCCGCAGCGCACGCCGGGAGTCCGTCGGGAAACAGACTTTCCATCGCGCGTTTTATCCATACGTCAACAGGAAAGCACTCCAAGCGCCCGAATCCGTACAAAAGGGTGCATTCCGCAACCTTCGGCCCCACTCCGCGTATCTTCATCAGCTGTGCACGTGCCTCATCAAGCGGTAAAACCGCAACTTTATCAAGGTCCACCTCTTTCGACGCTACCTTTCTCGCCGCATCCAATATGTACCCTGCACGGAACCCGCAGCGTAATCCGCTCAGGTCATCTTCACAAAGTCCCGCCAGTTTCTCTGCCGCAGGGAATGTACTCATCCCGCCCCCTGCTTTGTCACCGAACTCCTCGCACAGCCTCGCTACTATACCTTTTATCCTCTTTATATTGTTATTCTGACTGATTATAAAGGAGCACAGCGCTTCCCACGGCTCCTGCCTGAGCACACGTATTCCCGGAGCAAATCTAACCGCCTCGGCTAATACCTCATCCTCACAAAAAGCGTTTCGCAAAGCACCGTAATCTCTGGCAAAATCAAAGTACTCCACCCAAAAGCCGTCAAACTCCTCTTTACTCACGCCGTAAAAATATACCGCATCATCCTCCTGACGCGCGCGGCATCCCAATTTACCTGCAAATCCGCTGAATACTCCCTCTGCGTCCTCGTCCCATCTGAAACACTGCCCGCAGTTTAAGGTATCGGCAAGAGAAAAATCCCCCAGCTCCGTCACTTTTATATATTCCTTGCAGTACTCAGTCCTCATTTTTATTTCTCGCTCCTTTTCTGTTGTAATTATACCACAAAAAGTGTTATAATAAAAGCGGAGATTTTTAGAAAGGATATCTTTTGATACTCAAAAGCAAGGTGAATAAAATGAAAGATTCGATTTATACTATTCCTATAAGCGAGGTTTTTGAGCCGATGGACTCTTGTCCGATATGCCGCCTCTTCAATACCCTTGAGGACAGGTGCGTGGAATATATTACCGGCGCCGCCATGATGGAGCCCGATATCAGAATCGAAACCAACAAGGCAGGATTTTGTATCGACCATTTTAATATGATGCTCAAGCGCCGCAACAGACTCTCGGTAGCTCTTATTTTAGAAAGCCATCTCGACTATATCGCCGATTCGGTTTTGACTAAGACGGGTACTCTTTCACTTCCCAAAGGTAAGAGCCGCGCCGAGCGTATGACCGAGTCGTGCTATGTCTGTGATACCGTTAATTCGGTTATGGAAACGATGCTCTCAAACGCGCTTCGTATGTGGGACAAGGAACGCGATTTCCGCGAGCTTTACTCAAAGCAGGAATACATCTGCCTTCCCCACGCCGTCAAGCTTCTGGAAAAAGCTCCGTCGGGCATCAGTAAGCGCAATCTCAAGGAATTTTGCGATGCTACCCTTTCGCTTTCCGCCAAGTACCTCTCCTCTCTCAAGGAAGACGTTACTTCCTTCTGCCGCAGCTTCGATTACCGCAACGCAGAGGTTCCGCTTGACTCCGCAAAGGTCAAAAATTCCGTTGAGCGCGCCGTACTCTACCTCACCTCAAAAGAACCCTCACGATGATTTTCCCGCCTTTTTTTAACATTTTGTAAAGAGAATATTACTAAAAGTTATTTTTACCTTTATTACCAATTTCTACCATTTAAGCGTTATTAACAGCCCAAAACCGTGTAAAAATAGCCCTTTTCAGCGATGTTTTAAACATTATCAACATAGTTATCGACATAAATCCGGAATATTACGATGATTACGGGGCGTATAATCTCATTTTGTCAAGTCCTTTTTCACCTTTTTTACATATTTTTTTATTGAGGTGGTTATTACGGTACGAGGCGCTAACAAACGCATTATCGAGATAAATTCTCTTGAGAGCGAAACCTTTGATAAGGCAATATTTTTTGTTAAGAATTCCCGCTCAAACGACGACGAAAAGGAGCTCAAAAATAACGCTTACATCTACCTTTATGACATCTGTAAGCTAACTCGCGGCAAAACCCGCCGCGGCTCCTTGCTGCTGTCATTTTTTAAGCTGATGTCAGCAGCTCTCGCCGGTGCCGCAGTAGCTTTTTTCATTATTAAATAATTTTCACAAAAAATCTATTTCCTTTATTTTGGCATCGTGTTATAATAAAAGGAAGGGAAACTTTTTCGTATTATTATAATGTTTTGAGGTGTCGATTACGTATAACACAAATGACGAAAATTTGAAAAGTGAAATAGTTGCGGGAAGAAATCCCGTTATTGCCGCGCTTTCATCTTCACAGCGCGATATCGAGTGTGTGTACCTTTTGTCCGGCTCGGATGCAGGTAAGGTCGCCGGTAAGATAGTCGCACTCGCTAAGGAAAAGGGGATCCCCATAAAAGAAGCAGGGCAAGCTAAATTCGATTCTCTCTGCCCCGGACTTAACCATCAAGGTGTAGCCGCGGTAGTTTCTGCGTATAATTATTCCTCGGTCGAGGATATCTTAGCCGCAGATGCAGAGAAGGATTCCTTCATCATAATATGTGACGGAATAGAGGACCCTCATAACCTCGGCGCTATAATTCGTACCGCCGAGGCTTCAGGTGCGTCAGGGGTAATAATTCCCAAACGCAGAAGCGCAGGACTCTCTCCCGCTGTCTGCAAGGCCTCTGCCGGAGCTGTGGAGTTCGTTCCCGTTGCAAGAACCGCCAATATCGCAAATACTATTTCCGAGCTGCAAAAGGCAGGCTACTGGGTGTTTGCCGCAGATGTGGGCGGTATCAATTGGCGCAAAGCCGATTATAAGGGTAAGACCGTTCTCGTCGTCGGGTCGGAGGGCCGCGGCGTCAGCAGACTCGTAAGGGAACGCTGTGATGCGGTAGTTTCGATTCCGATGTACGGTAAAACCAACTCCCTCAACGCCTCGGTCGCCGCCGCTTTGATAATGTACGAAGCCGCAAGTCAGAAAAATTCGATTTAATTTATTTTCGGAGGATTAAAAAATGGATAACTCTAAAAATCAAAAGTATAATCTCGACGATATCCTAAGCGAAATAAAAAGAAAAAAGCTTGAGCGTGAGCCTGAGGCGGTATCTTCTGTGCAGCACTCCTCTACACCGATAGTTTCCCGCTCTTCCATCCGTTCCTCCGAGGAAGCTGCGGAAGTCAAAACTACTGATAAAATTTCGATAAAGCAAGTCGACGAAATACCGCCTGCTCAGCCGGTATTTTCCAAGCTTGAAGATATCTCTGCTTCAGAGGAGCCTTCAGAAAACAGCGCTCCCGTTTCAGAGGTCGCTGCGGAATCGGTTCCCGAAAATAAAACCGAGATTTTCACTCCGATATCTTCCGATTCAGACCTCGATTTCCCCTCCACAGACTCCTCCGACGAGTTTTCGGTAAAATCCGAAGACGCTCCCGCAACCGAAGCGGCTCCCGACACCCGCGTTACATACTTTGACGAATCGGTGAAGGCGTCCGCGGGAAAAAATCTCTTAGCCGCCGACCGCCAAATAAAGATAGACGATACTTTGCATCAGTATTTCGGAGCAGATGCTCCCTCTGCATCGAAAAAGGGTACTTTTTCTAAGCCCTCGAAAAAATCCTCTGCTCAAACATCGGCGGATCCCACAAGACACATCGACCTTTCAAGCTACGAAGATGCAAAGAAAAACCGTATCTCTCAGGTTGATGATGTAAGCGAAGCAACTATTGCCGTTTCGGAGGACTCCGTTTTAAAAAGTGAATTTGAAGCCGCTCAGGATAACACCGCAAAAACGCAGGTAGTCATTACTCCGGAGCGGATTGAGGTTCCAAAAGCCAAAAAGACCGCAGACGAGGAACCGCAAACTCCTTCTCCCGAGCTGATAGACGAGTATGTTTCTCCCGCTCAGGCGAAAAGTATTCTGAAGGACCTTGAAAATCAAAAGGTATCTCTTATATTCCGCCTCGTTCTTACCCTGCTCCTTTTCGCAGGCTCGCTCTATCTTTCCCTTTCGGCTCAGCTTTCTTCGGGACTCCCCGAAAGTATCTCTTTTGCAGGTAACTCCGCTGCCTTTATCATAATCAACGTTATCCTGCTTTGTGTAGCTATCCTCGTTTGCAACGCTACCGTCGGCGGCGGACTGCTCGCTTTGTTCCGTCTTAAAGCAGATTCCGATTCCCTGACAGCCTGCTCCGTTTTAGCATCTCTCGTCCACGGAATCGCTCTCGCTATCTCTCCTGCCTTTTCCGTACCCCCTCAAAACCTCTATTTCTCGGTCGGAATCCTTGCCCTTACACTTAATACGGTCGGTAAGCTTTCAATGGCTAACCGCATAATCCGCAACTTTAAATTTATAAATGAGGAATCCCCCGCTTGCGTACTTTCCCCTCTCTCCAATAAAAATATCGCAAAAACTTTTTCAGGAAAATCCGATTCCTCTTCCTACAACATTGCATACTGCTCCGAAAACGAGTTTTTCTCAAATTTCCTTGAGCTTTCCTACGGCGACGACTTCTCCGATTCTATTTGCCGCACCGTTTCTCCTCTCATACTCGCCGCCGCTTTGCTCATCTCTGCACTTACTTTAGTAATCTCATCAAATATTTTAACCGCACTTACCTGCCTTTCCGCACTGCTTGCAGCGGCGGCTCCCTTCACCTGTACTCTCGCCGCAAATCTCCCCTTTGCTTCCGCAAACAAAAATCTCCTCTCCTACGGCGCGGTAATAAACGGTTTTGATGCAGTCGATACCTTCGATTCCATCGACTGCGTAATGCTCGACGCCTCGGATATCTTTACTAAAGAAAGCGTTGTGCTTCACGGTATAAAAACCTTCTCGAAGGTACGAATCGACGAGGCTATCGTTGATGCCGCAAGTGTAATTACCAAAACAAAAAGCGCTCTTTACGGTACCTTTGACAAGGTAATCGCAGGAAACACCGCTATGCTCAAGGAAGTCGACAGCCTTGTTTACGAGGACGGTATGGGACTTTCGGCATGGGTAAACTCCCAGCGGGTACTCATCGGAAACCGTACTCTTATGATGAATCACGGTATTGACGTTCCCTCAACCGATTTCGAAGCCCGTAACGTTGCCGCTAACCAAAACGTACTTTACCTCTCTAATTCCGGCGAGCTGACCGCTATGTTTATCCTCGAATATAAGGCTTCAAAAGACGCTTTGGACGCCTTTAAAAACTTTAAAAATAACGGAATAAGCATTATCGTAAACTCAACCGACCCCAACATTACTCCGGAGCTCATATCAAAGCTTTTCGATTTCCCCGAGGATATGATAAACGTTATTCCCGCAAATCTGCACCGCGAGTTCAATACCCTTACATCTAAAAAGAAGGCGTCAAAGGGTTACGCTGCCTACGACGGTAAACTTTTCCTTACCGCAAAGCTGCTCAGCGACTCGACCGGTATCAAAAAGAGGGTATCCGCACTGCTCCTCATGCAGATAATCTCCATCTTTATCGCCTGCGCTTTTATCACCTTCTTTGCTTTCAGCGGTAATATCAACAACATCGGCTACCTCTTGATAATCATATATCAGCTTTTCTGGACCGCTTGCTCCTTCCTTATATCTATTATTGGATGGAAATAATCAACCATATATCAAAATTATTGTACAATATGCACAACAGGGAATGGAATTATTCTACATCCATTCCCTTTCTTATTTCTTGATTAAATCCCCCCTTTTGTTATAAAATATATATTAAAGGCAATTCAATTGTCGATACTTTGTGTAGATTGTCTACACATTAGTCTTAATATAATACAGTCCGAAAGGGGAGAACTGATTTGAAACAGTTTAAATCAGACAAAATTAAAAATGTCGCGCTGGCAGGACACAGCCACAGCGGTAAAACTTCTATTGTAGAGGCTATGCTTTTTGCAGCAGGCGCTACCGACCGCTTAGGTAAAATTTATGACGGAAACACCGTGTGTGATTTCGATTCCGAAGAGATAAAGAGAAGAGCATCTGTAAGCTCGGCAACAGCTCCTCTGGTTTGGAAGGATAATAAGATAAATCTTATCGACACTCCGGGACTCTTCGACTTCGCTGCAGGATTTTATGAGGGAGTCAGAGCCGGTGATATCGTTCTCATCTCGGTATCTGCTAAGTCAGGTGTTGCTGTCGGAACCGAAAAGGCCGTTAAGCTCGCCGATAAAAATAAAAAGAGTAAGATGTTCTTTGTTAATAAGCTTGAGATAGAACACGCTAACTTCTTCAAGGCTCTTGAGGGACTCAGAAGCAATTTCGGTTCCTCGGTTTGTCCTCTCGTCGTACCCTACGTTGAAAACGAAAAGGTAATTTGCTATATAGATCTCATCGAGATGCAGGCATACGAGTACGCAAACGGAAAATCAAAGCCCGTTGCAATTCCCGAAGCCGCGGCAGACGTTATAGACGAAGCTCTTGCGGAGCTAAATGAAGCCGTCGCGGAAACGGATCACGATCTCATGGAGAAATTCTTCTCCGGCGAGCCCTTCACCAAGGAAGAGCTCATTAAGGGAGTTTCACACGGAATAAAAGAGAATACTCTGTCACCGGTATTTTGCGGATCCGCTGCCCTCCTCGAAGGAATCGACCTCTTACTCAATGCTATCGCTACACTCGCTCCCTCCGCTGCAGAATGCACTGGAGAGATAGCAGTTGATGCTCAGGGTAATGAAGTTGAGATAAAATGCAGTGAAAATGATCCTCTCGCCGCATATATATTCAAAACCGTAGCAGACCCGTTCGTTGGTAAGCTCTCCTACTTTAAGGTAGTTGCAGGAAAGCTCTCCTCTGATATTACTCCGATAAACTCCAGAACCGAGCAGCCCGAACGCCTCGGTAAGATAATATTTATGAAGGGTAAGAAGCAGGAGGATACCGATTACATCGGTGCCGGTGATATCGGTGCGGTTTCCAAGCTCTCAGAAGCCGAAACAGGCGATACCTTCTGCGATCCCAAGAGAGTCGTTTCCTTTAAGAAAACGTCATTCCCCAGTCCTTGTCTTTCCATGGCCGTTACCTCTAAGGGTAAGGGCGATGAGGGCAAGATATCTCAGGCGCTGCGTCGTCTGATGGACGAGGATCCCACCCTCAACTTCGAAATGAACGTTGAAACTAAACAGCAGGTACTCTCCGGACTCGGTGAGCAGCACCTCGACGTAGTATGTAACAAACTGAAATCCAAGTTCAGCGTGGAGATAGAACTTGCGGCTCCCCGTGTTGCTTACCGCGAAACTATTCGCAAAAAGGTCAAGGTACAGGGCAGACACAAAAAGCAGTCAGGCGGAAGCGGTCAGTTCGGTGACGTTTGGATAGAGTTTGAGCCTTGCGATTGCGAGGATATGATATTTGAAGAGAAGGTGTTCGGCGGATCGGTTCCCAAGAACTTCTTCCCCGCAGTAGAAAAGGGACTCAGAGAAGCTATAAAGAACGGTACTTTGGCAGGATATCCTCTTGTCGGTATGAAAGCTACCCTCGTTGACGGCTCCTACCATCCCGTAGACTCCAACGAGCAGTCCTTCAGAATGGCTGCCCACCTCGCCTACAAAGCAGGTATTCCGCAGGCTTCTCCCGCACTTCTTGAGCCCATCGGTTCCCTCAAAGCCGTACTCCCCGACGCTAACACCGGAGATGTTATGGGCGACCTCAACAAGCGCCGCGGCAGAGTTTTGGGTATGAACCCGACCGACGACGGACTCACCGAAATAGTGGCAGACGTTCCGATGAGCGAGATGCACGACTTCGCTACCTCTCTGCGCTCCATCACTCAAGGCAGAGGCAGCTTCGAAATTAAGTTCGCTCGTTACGAGCTGCTCCCCTCTATGCTTGAGGCCGATGTTATCGAAGCAGCAAAAAGTCTGAAAGCCGACGAATAATTCCTCTTTTCCCTCTTGACTTTATCTCAATTTTATTGTGTAATATTAGGTGTAAAAGGAGGTATATATTATGAATCGTTTTAATCTGGTTCACGATGTCGATATCGCGGATTTTATGAAGACTCTCGATGCCTGTAAGGGAGATGTCTACCTCGAAACCGCCGACGGAGATGTTCTGAATTTAAAATCCAAGTTGTGTCAGTTTATGGGTATTGCAAATATTTTAAGCGGAGCCAAAATCTCCGAAGCTTATGTCCGTTGCACAAATCCCGAAGATGAAACCCTCTTGTTCCGCCTCAACCTTTATCATGAGGTGCCCGGCGACAAGAAATAATTTACCGTCACTTCAGACGCTCCCGACGATAGCTGTTGGGAGCGTTTTTTTGCTCTTTCCCCTTGAGCTTTTGTTTGTGTATTTTATTGAAAATATTTTTAAATATTTCCATTTATCTATTGAAAAATTATTGCTAATCTGATATATTAAATGTATTAGGTTTGTTTAAGGTGTTTTTATGCTTCATATGCACATTTTATAATCTCGTTGTGCAATAGCACCAAAATCAATCCTTTTGTTTTAGCAGTAAAGCCTATTTATTTTTAAGTAGGTTTGTTGTATACTGAATTAGTAAAAACAATATATTAATTAGGAGGTTTTTTATCATGGCAGGAGGACCTGGTTCTTACGTCTTCGGTCAAGAAGAAATCAAAGAAGTAATGGACGTTCTGAATACCGGATTTCTTTTCAGATACGGTAAAGAGGATGATCCTAAGTTCAATCACAAGGTTGCAACCTTCGAGAAGGAGTTTGCAGCACACATGGGAGCTAAATATTGCGTAGCTACCAGCAGCGGTACCGGCTCGCTCTTATGCTGCCTCGCAGCTATCGGCGTTGGCCCCGGCGATGAAGTTATCGTTCCCGGCTACACCTTTATCGCTTCCATCTCTTCCATCGCACTTTCCAACGCTATCCCCGTACTCGCTGAGATCAACGAGTCTCTCACCATCGATCCCGATGATATCGAGAAGAAGATCACCAGCAAAACTAAGGCTATCATGCCTGTTCATATGCTCGGTAACCCCTGCGATATGGACAGAATTATGGAAATCGCTAAGAAGCACAACCTCTACGTTATAGAGGACTGCTGCCAGGCTGTAGGTGCTGAATACAAGGGCAAGAAGGTTGGTACCATCGGTGATATTGCCGCTTACTCCCTCAACGTATTCAAGACCATTACCGCAGGCGACGGTGGTGCTGTAGTAACCAATGACCTCGATCTTTACGAGAGAGCTTTCGGATTCCACGATCAGGGTCACAAGCCCAGCAGAATGGGTGTTGAAGTTGGTAACAGAAGCATACTCGGTATGAACATGAGAATGAACGAGCTCACCGGAGCTGTTTCCCTCGCTCAGATCCGCAAGCTTCCCGCTATCCTCGATACTCTCCGTGCTAAGAAAGCAATCCTTAAAAACGAGCTCAAGAAGGTTGAAGGACTCGGCTTCAGAGTTATCAACGACGAGAACGAGTGCGCTACTCTGCTCACCCTTCTCCTTCCCTCTAAGGAAGTTGCTGATAAGCTCGGTGCTAAGATTGGTTCCAAGACCATTTCTCACTCCGGCTGGCACGTATACAACAACATGGAGCAGGTTCTCGAAATGAAGACCGCTTGCCCGCGTTCTTGGGAGATGGCTTCCGGCGGTATCGATGCAAGTGCAAAGTACTCAAAGCACATGCTTCCTGCTACCGATGCTATCCTCGATCGCGCTATGAACATCAGTGTTGGTGTTGTTGACGCAGGTTTGGGATCCGCTTTCGGTATCAATATCAATTCCACTGAGGAAGAAATCAAGAACGTTGCTGAGAACCTCATCGCTGTTCTTAAAGAAGTTCTTTAATTATCAGTGCTCCACTATTAAAATATCGGAGGATTAGACATGAAAAAGATTAAGGCCGGAATTATCGGTATGGGCTTCATAGGCGTTAGCCATATCGAAGCTATCCGCAGAGTCGGTTTCGCCGAGCTTGTTGCTGTAGCTGACGTTAACTATGACCTCGCTAAGAAAAAAGCCGACGAGTACCACATTCCCAAATGCTATGCTACCGTTGAAGAGCTTCTCGCCGACGAGGAGATTACTGTAGTTCATAACTGCACTCCCAACTTCTTGCATAAAGAAATCAACGAGAAAATCATCAAAGCCGGAAAGCATATCTTCTCCGAAAAACCCCTCACCCGTACTGCTGAGGAATCCGCTGAGATGCTCGAACTCCTTAAGCAATACCCCAACACCATCCACGGTGTAAACTTTAACTACCGTATGAATCCGCTGGTTCAGGAAATGAAGCAGAAGGTTATTTCCGGAGAAGTAGGAAAAGTAAACCTCGTTCACGGTTCCTATCTCCAGGATTGGCTCCTTTACGACACCGACTACAACTGGCGTATAGAGCCCGAAGTAACCGGAGTTTCCAGATGTATAGCTGATATCGGTTCTCACTGGATGGACGCTGTTCAGACTGTAACCGGTGCTAAGATCGTAGAAGTTTGCGCTGACCTCGTAACCGTATTCCCTGTAAGAAAGAAGCCTCTCGGACAGGTTGAGACCTTCTCTGTTAACACCAATACCGATTACGAAGAGCGTAAGGTTACCACCGAAGATTACGGCGCTGTTCTCTTTAAGATGGACAACGGTGCCCACGGTGTATTCTACGTATCCGAAGTAAGCGCAGGACGCGGATGCTACTTCAACTTCGAGATCGACGGTACTAAGTGCTCTATGGAGTGGAATCAGGAGAGAGCTGACGAGATGTGGATGGGTCACAGAGATGGTCCTAACTACCTCGTTAAGAGAAATCCGAACCACATGACTCCCGAAGCAAAACAGTACACCTACCTCAGCGCCGGACATCCTGAAGGCTGGAATGACGCTATGAAGAATAACGTTATGGCTTTCTATAAGTTCATCGGCGAAGATAAGAAAATGGGTGTTGATCCTGTTGATTTTGCAACCTTTGAGGACGGACACTACATCATGAAGCTCACTGAAGCTATCGTTGAGAGTAGCAAGTCCAGAGCTTGGGTAAGAGTTTAATTCATTATTAAAAATTATATAAACGGAGGTAATTACTAATGAGCCAGTTTAAATTTTCTGCAGGTCCTTGGAACCTCAACGAAGGTGTTGAAACTTTCGGTCCTGCCGTAAGAAACACCGTTCCCTTTGAAGAGGCAGTTAAGAAGTTTAAAGAAATCGGAATTTCCGCAGTACAGTTCCACGATGACGATGCTGTTCCCAACATGAACAACATGACCATCGAAGAGATCAAGGCTGAGGCAAGAAACGTAAAGAAGATCCTTGACAAGTACGGCATGGAAGCTGAGTTCGTAGCTCCCAGACTTTGGATGGATCCCCACACCACCGACGGCGGATTCACCTCCAACAGCAAAGAAGACTATGAGTTCGCTATGTGGAGAGCTTTCCGCTCCATCGATATAGCAAAAGAGCTCGGAACCAACAGAATCGTTCTTTGGCTCGCTCGTGAGGGTACCCTCTGCGCAGAAAGCAAGAACCCTGTTGAGAAGATCAACCAGCTCATCGACTCCATCAATAAGATGCTTGAGTACGATAAGGACATCCATATCCTCATCGAGTCCAAGCCCAACGAGCCCATCGACCGCAGCTACTGCGGAACCATCGGTCACGTTATGGCTGTTTCCGCTGCTTCTATTGATCCGAGCAGAGTAGAGGCTCTCCTTGAGTCCGCTCACGCTATCCTCGCAGGACTTGATCCCGCTAACGAGATGGCTTTCGCTCTCGCTTTCAATAAGCTCGGAAGCGTTCACCTCAACGACCAGAACGGTATCAGATACGACCAGGATAAAGCTTTCGGTTCCGAAAGTCTCCGTAACGCTTTCAACCAGGTTAAAGTTCTTGTTGAGAACGGATACGGAAAGAACGGCGAGTATGTTGGTATCGACGTTAAGGCTATGCGTACCCAGAAGCAAGATGTTGGATACAAGCACCTCGAAAACAGCATAAAGGTTGTTAAGCTCCTCGAAGAGAAGGTTGCTAAGTTCGACTACGAGTTCCAGAAAAAGTGCGTAGCTGAGAGAGATTACGAGGCTCTTGAAATGTACGTTATGGAGCTTCTCCTCAACGCCTAAGTTTAATAAAACTTAATGCTAAAGGGCAGGCTTTACAGTCTGCCCTTTGTATGTATTTTATTCAAAAGAAAGAAGGATTTTTTATGAACATACTTGCTTTCGGTGCACATCCTGATGATATAGAATACACCGCCGCCGGCACGTTACTCAAGTATAAACAGCAGGGACATAAGATCTTTATTGCTCTTGCTACCAGCGGAAATACCGGCTCCAATACTATTCCCACCGTCGAAGAAGTTGCTGCTACCAGAGAAGCCGAGATGCTTGAAGCAGCTAAATTTTACGATGCAGAGGTAAGGTTCCTTCGCTTCGATGACGAAAGACTTTTCGACTGCAACGAAACTCGTACTGCGGTTCTCGACGCTATCCGTTGGGCTCAGCCTGACGTTATCATCACCCATAACCCCGATGATCCCAGCCCTGACCATGCGGAGCTTTCCAAAATGGTAAGCGCTATGATGCTTTCTCTTCCCGGAAAACTTCAGCAGTCCAATATGGCTCCCTGCGAAAAGGTTCCTTCCCTCTTCTTCATGGAGCACGGTATGGGCGTTAACTTCTTACCCGAAGTATACGTTGACATCTCCGATGTTTTTGAAATCAAAAAGCAGGCTCTTGCTAAGCACGTAAGTCAGCGCGCTTGGATGGAAGTATTCGGCTCCGGTCTGTGCGACGATATCGAGAAGATGAACGCATTCCGCGGCTTACAGTACGGCTGTGCGTACGCTGAGAGCTTCCGCGCTTTCAGGATCCACGGCTATATGCCCGATTTCAAGCTCCTTCCTTGAGGGTAAAACAGTATGATCGGATTTGAAGAACTTTACAATATTGCGCAGGAACTTGCCGTTCCCCGCAAACTTTCGGAATATACCGATGTTGCAATGGTTGGAGCCGCACTCCTTACCGATAAGGGTAATGTCTACAAGGGAGTATGCATTGACGCTCCCTGCGGAATGGGCTTCTGCGCTGAACATAGCGCTATTGCCGCAATGATAACTGCAGGCGAAAACCGTATCGTCAAGGTAATCGCAGTAGGTTCCGACGGACGAATTATGGCTCCCTGCGGAAGATGCCGCGAGTTTATGGCTCAGATACACGATGATAACAGAAACGCCGAGGTAATGCTCGCACGCGACAATATCCTGCTTTTAAAGGATATTTTACCTTACGATTGGCGCAAATAAAACCAAAACTCTTCCTCACGGAAGAGTTTTTTATTGCCTTATTTAGAATACATTAAGTATAAAATCCGGTTTACTAATCCTGATGGTAATATTTTACCCAGCAGAGTAAACAGCTTATATTTCATTCCTAAAGTATAGAGCGGTTTTACACTCCTTTTCACCGCTACCTTATATATGCGGTCGGCAATATACTCGCAGGACATTCCGTTTTTCTCGTCCTTCTCCATAGTTTCAACCGAACGCACTATTCTGTCACCGTACGCATCGTCCGGCTCCTTTTCATTTTTTACCCTCGCCGCAGTAAACCCCGTCTTAACATCCCCCGGCATTACCGCACAAACTTTTATCCCGAACGGCCGTACTTCATTCGCAAACGTGAGGGTAAGAGCGTTCAGTGCAGCTTTCGATGCGCTGTAAAACGCCTGAAACGGTATCGGGAGTACTCCTGCTACCGAGCTGACGTTCACGATTTTACCTCCGCCTTTTCCTCTCATATACTCGGCTACTGCCTTCATTCCGTTGAATACTCCCAAAAAGTTGACCTTCATCTGTTTTTCGGCAGCTTCAAATTCGGTGTATTCCACGGCTCCCGAAATTCCGAACCCCGCGTTATTTATCATTACATCTATCGCACCCTCTTTTTCATATGCCTCTCTGAGCGCCGACTTCACCGAATCAAAATCCGTAACGTCTGCAGTTACGTGAGTAATCCCCTCAAAATCACTACCGCTGCGGCTGAGCTCGTACACCCTCCAGCCGTTTTCGCTGAATTTTTTCGCGCACGCTTTTCCTATGCCTGAGGAGCCGCCCGTTATTACACAAACTCCGCTCATATTCCACCCTCCTGCAACTTCACAATATCCTAAAAGCGCGTACCGCATTACACGGTGCGCGCTCAAATTTACTCTGCTATTTCGTTTCTGTGCTTATCCATTACCGCTTTTATAATATCCGCAGCCTCATCAAGAAGCGCTTCGGTATGGCTCGCCATATAGCTCGTACGCAACAGGCACTCCGTCGGAGCAGTCGCAGGCGGGAGTACCGGATTTACGTAAACTCCGCTCTCATACAGCTCCTTACCTATCGTAAGCGTTCTTATCGCCTCGTAGGTGTAGACGGGTATTATCGGAGTCTGCGATTCTATTATTCTGATATCCCTCTTCTTGAGATTTTCTCTCATATAATTTGAATTGTGGGCAAGTTTTTCTACAAGTTCAGGATGCTTTTTGATTACTCTGAGCGCCGCAAGAGCAGTAGCGCAGTTTGCGGGCGGAATTGATGCGCAGAATATAAACGGGCGGGAGCTGTGCATTACGTAGTCAACGACATATTCATCCGCCGCCATATATCCTCCGAGGCTCGCAAGCGACTTACTGAAGGTTCCCATTATTATATCCACCTGGTCAGTGAGTCCGAAATAATCAGCGGTACCTCTTCCGCCGTTACCAAGCACTCCGAGTCCGTGAGCGTCGTCCACCATTACCCTCGCCTCATACTTCTTCGCAAGCGCAACTATCTCCGGCAGCTTACAAATATCGCCGCTCATACTGAACACACCGTCGGTAACTATCAGCTTACCCACGTTGTCGGGAGCCTCTGCCAAGTGCTTCTCAAGGCTCGCCATATCACTGTGAGCGTATCTCACCATTTTGGCTCCGCTCAGCTTACATCCGTCATAAATACTTGCGTGGTTCTCCCTATCACAGAAAATGTAGTCATTTCTTCCCGCAATAGCACTGATTATTCCGAGATTCGACTGGAATCCCGTTGAAAAGGTCATTACCTTCTCCTTACCCAAAAACTCTGCAAGCTCGCCCTCAAGCTCAAGGTGCATCTGCAATGTACCGTTCAAAAATCTCGAACCGGAGCATCCGCTTCCCAGCTTCTCAATAGCCTTCCTGCCTGCTTCAATTACCTCTTCATTTATAGTAAGTCCGAGATAGTTGTTGGAGCCCAGCATTATCCGCCTTTTCCCCTCCATTATTACCTCGGTATCCTGTTTGGACTCAAGCGCATGAAAATACGGGTATATATTCATTTTTTTCGATTCATTAACTAACGTAAGCTCATGGCATTTTTTAAACAAATCCATTAAAACTTGT
>CAJGEB010000001.1 GCA_904502045.1 uncultured Oscillospiraceae bacterium | reverse complement strand
CTTTGGGGCTTTTAATTGCAATAATCGTTGTTTGCAGTATAGGAATAGTTGCCGGTTTAGTATTAAAATTTAATAATCTTTTCTAAAGACTTATTTGTATTTAAGGATTATGGCAAAAATGTCATAATCCTTTTTCGTTGTAAAAAATTAAAGAGCCGAACTCTGAGTTCAGCTCTTTTTTTGCCCTTTTTAGTAGTATAGCTCGATGTCCTCACCGTTTTGCAGCTTCGCACATTTCTCCTCAATGTCCTCTACCCTCTGCGCCTTGACGGTAAAATCGACTCCGCCGTTTATCTCAATGTAGTATCTTCTTACGGGTCCCTCGTAAAGCCTGAGAACGCTGTCCTCGTATCTCTCGTCGATGTACTTGTAGGTTATCGTCATATACTCGTCCCCCAAATCCGTAACACCCTCGACGAATTCCTCTCCGGTCAGCATCAGTATCGTCTGATACAAAACCCTGAAGTTTTCGGTATCTATCGTTTCTCCTCTGCAGCTTACATTCAGAGTTTTTTCGTCCGGCGCGTCAAGGGTATACGCATACTCCTCTTCCCCAAACTTTACCGTAAGCTGCGCCACGTTTTTTATCATCGGAAGCACCGGCATATTGTCAAGCATATCCTTGTACTCCGCATCAAAAAGCGAGTTTTCCTTGTACTTTATTTTATATATTCCGCTTGAACCTTCTATCATCGCGTTGCAGTAGCCCTCTTCGTCAGGCTCGCTGATATATATTCCGAACTCCTGATAGTCGGTCAGCTCTTCGCTTTCGTAAAGCATATACTTTACAGAGGAATACGGCACATCAAGTCCGTGCGCTTTTATCTCCTCCTCTGTGGGAGCTATTATCAAAAGCTCCGTTGCGTTGATGTTCAGTATCGAATTGAACAGAACCTCCGTCGCCTCAAGACCTACCAAGCGGTTATGCGGCTCCACCATCTCAAATACCGCTGCAACTATCAGCGGAGAATCGTTTTCATCTGCCGTACGCCGTATCTTTATCGTTTCTTTTCGCGAGGAGCCTTCCAGCGTGATATCTCCGAAAATTACCATTTCTTTCCCTATGTCAACAGTCGGAGTCAGCGCAAGATTTGCAAGCTCCTTGTCGGAATAAAGAAACCCCGCTGCAGTTGTTGCATCCGTTATATATATTTTTCCGCCGCATTTAGCGTAAACTCCCGCCTGTCCCGGAGCGCTGTCCCCGAACTCTATCTCAAAGCTCTCCCCTTCGCCGTAGCTTATCTTTACCCTTGCTCTCGGCTCGTCAAGTCCGTAGCTCGCCTCATTAGAGAGGTCCTCCGTTATCATTTGCGTTGCGGTTATCTTTGTCGCCTTGAGCGATAGTGCAGAGATAAGACTTACGTTCTCAGGTACTCCCTCAAGCGCGGGTATCGTTACCTTGCCGTCATTCCAAACAGCAGTATATCCGCCCGACTCGTTCTCGACCTTTACCTCTGTTATCGACTTCCTATTCTCAGAAAAAAGTACCACGCTTTTATCTTCACTGCCGCTCGACTCTTCTTCATCGGGAATAAATTTTATCGCCGCTACCGCTCCTGCAAGTACGACTACCGCAACAAGCGCCGTTACGAGCGTTTTCGTCATCTTGCCCATTTTCTTTTTACCGTTTCCCACGCGAGCTCCCCCTGTTACTTGTGTCTTCTTACCAGCCATACTGCAAGTCCGCCAAGCATTATGAGCACCGGCGTTACAGCTACGAATATTATTGTTACTACTCTGCTTTGTTCTACCGTGGTCGTTATTGATGAAGTGTTAAGGTCCTTTGACTCGATGTAAACTCCCTCTTCGGTTCCTGTGAGGTAGTTCGTCACTCCCACCATATATTCCGCATTCGCAAAGGAGCTCTGCTTCAATATGCTCGCATCACATATAGCACTGCTGCTGCCTACCATTATCTTGGATTCTATCGGCTCCGAGCCTTTATATCTCGTCAACGTCGAAAGCGCTATTGCCGGAAGCGGTCCGCAGATATCGTCCTTTGAGGGAACGTAATCCTCTCCCGCGCCCTCCGGGAACAGTGCAACCGTCTTCGAAAGCTGTACGAGAGTTTCGGTCTTGTAGCTTCCTTCCGTTTCAAACAAAAGCTTTAACGGTCTTGAATTGAGGGTTGCAAACAACAGATTCTTATTAGCAACGTTTCCCGCCGCTTCTTTGTTCGTTATCGACGCAATTACGGCATAGGGCGACATCGAACTCCAAATATTTGAAGAATTGGTTTCGTAAACGAGTCCGTAGCCGGTTTCGATTCCCCAGTCCTTTAAGAGAGCGTCAAGGTTAGTCATCTTCTCCATCGTAGAGTCATACGACATAAAGTACATAAGCGTCTTACCGAGCTCTCCGTCGTTGTCAAGGAAATCCTCGATTTTTTTGATAGCCTCTTCAGTGAGGTCTACCCTCGGAGCAAAAAGTATTACCGCAGACGCTTCGGGGTCTATCTCCTCGGTAATCAGCGACTGCTGCTTTACCTCGTAGTTATTGTTGGTGAGCTCCTCAATGAGAGCATCGGCGGATTCATTGTTAAATCCCGTCAGCACGCTTATTTTAGTCATCTCGCCGCTCGTTACGTTGAGTATCGCTCTTGTTACCTCTCTCTCAACGTAAGAATAAGCCTTCGATGCCGTACCGCTTGTGCTTACCTCAAACATATCGGTCGGCGCTATCCTCTTCGCCCTGTCCCCGCACTGCACGACAATATCTCCGCTCTGCAGCGTCAGCTTATCAAACTGCTTAACGAAGGTCGGGTCGCTTATTATATCCTTATACTGAACCGTTATCTTCGGGTTTGCATAGGAATACGACTCGATTACACTCGCTGCCTGCGCGTATACCTTATCAAGCTTTTTGTAACCGTATTCCTCGTAAAGAATATAGATGTTTACCTCCTCATCTATCCCCTTTACGTACTCCTTCGACGCGTTTCCTATCTCAAAGGATTTATCTGCGGTCAGGTCTATACTGAGTCCGAACTTGTCGGTCAGTCCCGTAGCTATCATATTTACTATAAGCACTGCTACGATGAAGATTATCGTTATCGCCGTCGCAAATCCGCCGTACTTTGCTTTTCTCTTTAACTCAGCTTTACTTATTTTCACTGTTCGTCACGTTCCTTTCTGAATTTTTCTTTTTTAGCTCCATCTCTTCTTCTCAAGCGTTCTTACCGTCAAGAACACGAATATCGCTATGATGCTTATGAAGAATATGATATTTGAAAAATCCAGTATTCCGTACTGAAACGCCGCATATCTGTCGTTAAAGGAAGCTCCGGTCACGAACTCCTTCAAAAATCCTATCTTTATGTTCGGTATCAGCGAGTCAATGAAGGTCAGCGCAAGTGCTGCCGCAAAGGCTCCGACCGCCGCGATTACCTGATTTTCGGTAAGTGACGAGATAAACATTCCTATTGATATCATCGCGCAGCCTGCTAAAAAGAGTCCTGCAAAATTGCAGAATACTATGTTCCACGCTACCGTCGTCATCGTTGCCATTACCAAGCTCTGTACTATCGTAATACTGATTGTTACCAAAAACATCGCCGCTGCAGCAAAAAACTTTCCGAGTACTACTCCCGCAAGGTTTACCGGTGCCGTAAGCAACGCTTGGTCGGTCTTTATCTTCTTATCCTCACTCATCAGCCTCATCGTAAGTATCGGTACCATAAACATTACTATCGAAAACAAGCTGCTGAACAGATAGCTCATATCGGGATATCCCGCCGCAAACATCTGCGCGAAAAACATTCCCGAAAAAAAGAAAAATACCGCTATAAATATATATCCTATCGCCGATGTAAAATACGCGTTGAACTCGCGTCTCATTATTGCGCCCATCTCTGCTCCCCCTTATCGCTTTCTTTCTCCGCTCGTCAGCTGCAGGAATACTTCCTCCAGCGTAAGCTCCGAGCTCTTCATCAAAAGTATCGGCCAATTCTTCAGCGCCGTTATCTTGAATACCTCGCGGCGTATATCCTCGTCGCCTTTTGCCTCTATCATAAAGTCGTACGAGCCCTCTTCCTTCGTTCCGATGCTTACTGCCGACGCTATCTTCCCGCTCTTCTCAAACTCTTTTATTATATCTTCCTCGGGACCCGCTATCCTTACGTTAAGTCTGTGGTCCTCGCTCAGCGCCTTGGACAGATTCTCAGGTCTGTCGTCCGCCACCAGCTTACCCTGACTGATTACGATTATTCTGTCGCACACCGCTTGTACCTCAGGCAAAATGTGTGACGAGAGTATTACCGTATGGCGAGCTCCGAGCTCCTTTATCAGACTGCGTATCTCTATTATCTGATTCGGGTCAAGTCCCACCGTCGGCTCGTCCAGCACAAGTACGGGCGGATTCCCGATAAGTGCCTGCGCGATTCCCACTCTCTGTCTGTATCCCTTCGAAAGATTCTTTATCATTCTGTTGTATACGTCGGTTATCTTCACAAGCTCGCATATCTCTCTTATATGCGGATTCTTCGGCTGCTTCGCCTTTTTCAAGTCATACATAAACGAGAGGTATTCCTTCACCGTCATATCAAGATACAGCGGCGGCTGCTCAGGCAGGTATCCTATCTTGGATTTTACCTCCTGCGGCTCCTCAAGTATATCCGCTCCGTCTACCGTTACCGTTCCCGACGAGCTTGAGATATATCCCGTGATTATATTCATCGTGGTGGATTTTCCCGCTCCGTTCGGACCCAAAAATCCGACTATTTCCCCTTGATTTACGGTAAAGCTTATGTCGTTCACCGCAAACTTCTGACCGTATCTCTTAACGAGATTTCTTACTTCTATCATGCAACAGTCCTCCTCTTGCAATTATCTTCTTTCCTTATTTTATCAGCGTTTTTGCCGCCATTTGTAAATAATATTTTAAAATTATCCCCTCAAGCGCCCTTTTGCGCATTTTCGGCTCCTTTTTTTGCATATATTTTACTATTATCTGCATAAGGAGGCTCTTTTATGGGACGCGCTGTGAAAAAATTGATTCTTTCGGTAGTTTTGACTGCTCTCGCTCTTCCGACGGTAAAGCTGTTCAATAGTCTTCTTCCGTCTTTTTTGCCGGGAGCCATCGTTTTTTCCGCTGTCGTTACTATGCCCGACGGCGCCGCTGCCTATTTGAAAAATCAGTATCTCCCTCAAGGAGTCCTTCCTTCTGTGCCCGACGAAGAGTCTTCCGCTCCCGAGCAGGAGTCTTCTCAGGAATCCTCTTCCGAGTCCTCGCAGGAAAGTTCCTCTCAGGAGCCTTCGCAGGAGTCACACTACTCACCGGAAGAGTCCTCTTACGATGACACCGAGCCCTCAGGCTCCGACACCATCTCTCCCCCCGACGATATCCCCGTCGAACGCCTCGGAAAAATTATAAAAAAACAGGTTCAGATAGGCATTGGCGGTATCTTCATCGGAGACAAAAACGGACTCCTCATCAAAAACTCCTCAAACTATTCAAAAGACCGCATCCTCAAGGAAGCCGCGCTCCCTCACAATATTAAAATCAACCTCTCGGACGAGCCGCAGGTGCTCATCTACCACACCCACGCCACCGAGGCGTTCGACCCCTACGGTGCGGGTTTTTATGACACCGACTACTCCTTCCGCTCCACAGATAATTCTCTGAATATGGTCGCTGTCGGTGACGTTATCGCTCAAACCTTAAACGAATACGGAATCTCTACTCTGCACTCCGACACCCTGCACGATAACCCTCTGTATAACGGAGCCTACTCCCGTAGCGCCCAAACCATAAACGCATACCTCAAAGAGTACCCCTCTATAAAGGTCATTCTCGACGTCCACCGCGATGCTATGCAGGATTCAAGCGGTGCTCTCGTAAAGCCGGTCGTGTCCGTCAACGGCGAGGACGTCGCTCAAATTATGATAATCTCCACCTGCGACAGCGGCTCAGGCAAGGACCCTTCCTTTTTCGAAAATCTCCGCTTTGCCGCCGAGCTCCAGCGCACCCTCGAAGCCGACTACCCCGGTATTACCCGTCCAACTATGTTCTGCGACCGCAACTCCAATCAGGAGCTTTCTCCCGGCGCGCTCCTCATCGAAATCGGAGCACACGGCAATACCCTCGATGAAGCTAAACGCTCCGCCGAGCTGCTCGCTAAAACTCTCGTCAAGGTACTCAAGCTCTCTCAGTAGCCGTTTTTACAATTATAAATCTCAAGGTCGGTTTACCCCGACCTTTTCATTTTATCACATTGCTCCCGACTCTTCAACCCTTTCCCGCTTGCCCTATCTCTTGACAAATTTTGACCAAATAAGGTATATTTATCGAAGAGTACGGCGTTTGCCGGTAAGGGCGCGGGAAAGCTCGGCTATCTCGTCCATATACCCGCACCGCTTCTCTATATACCGTCTTATTTCGGGTTCCTTTGCAAGTTCCATTACCGCTTCTCTCGCCGCTTCTATAAAGCGTCTTGTTGCAGGAATCCCCATCCTTACGAGCGGACACATATTTACTGCGCGCGGGTCGTACGCTATCTTTACCGCAACTTTTCTCCCGCGCTTTAACAGTACCGGAAAATACGGAAACAGCCTGCAGGACAGCGGTCTTGTGCTCCTGTCACAGCTACCCTCGCACACCGCTACCGGATACCCCTCATTCCCCTCGCTTGCACGTATCTTTATCCCTTCGGCTCCTGCAAGTATCTTTTCCTCTCCCGGAAAAAGCTGCATTCCATCGTTTTCGTCACCTTTGCAGCATTTCTTTTGGCAAAGTATTCCGCAATCTATTCGCTGCGGTGTTCCCTCAAGTATTGCATACGCTCTGCGTATCGCTTCTTCGCATCCCATTTCTACACCCCGTCATTTATTTCCATTTTTCAAAAGAAAGGACCGTTTATTATGAATCTCAAAAGATCCCTGCTCTTTATCCTGTTTTTCCTCGCCGGTGTTTTTGCCGGCTCCATCATCGCTTCCGCCGTTCAGGGAGTTCCCTCTCTTCAGTGGCTCGCTTTCTCAAAGTCCGTCGGAATCAGTCCTTCTGCTCCCTTCGTTCTCGACCTCTCCATCATTAAACTCTCGCTCGGTTTCGAAATTAATGTTTCCGTCGCCCACATCATTACCGTTATCCTCGCCCTCCTCGCTTACATCGGTCTCAAAAAGAAACTCTAAATTTTACTCAGAAAGAGCGTTTACCATGTACTTTATTTTAGCATCAGGTTCCCCCAGAAGAAAAGAGCTTTTTTCCCTTATTTCACAAAATTTTAATATCCTCATCCCCGATACCGATGAATCCTTCCCCGCAAGCTGCGCTATCGCCGACGCCGCCGCACAAGTCGCTGCCCGTAAGGCGCGGCGCGCATTCTCTCTTTCCGAGGGGAGCCGTATCATCGTTGCTGCCGATACCGTCGTTACCCTTGACGGCTCCGTCCTCGGTAAGCCGTCGTCGTACGACGACGCGCGCGCCGCGCTCACCCTGCTGTCCGGCAGGAAGCATACTGTTATAACAGGCGTCGGCGTTATCGCAGCGAAAGGCAGTAAAGTACTGGCTGAAGAGGTATTTTCCGAGGAAACGCAGGTGGAATTTTATCCGCTGTCCTCAGAAGAGATAGAGAGGTACATTGCCACCGGCGAGCCGATGGATAAGGCGGGCTCCTACGGGATACAAGGGCACGGCTCACTTTTTGTGAAATCCATTTTTGGCGACTATTTCAACGTGGTCGGACTCCCCGTTGCAGCGCTAAACCGCAAAATTACTCCGATTTTGTCGCTTTTTGAAAAATAATGCGATAAAATTTAGAAAATATTCAAAAAAAATGAAATAATTGTGTTGTGAAAACGTTAATATGGAGTTATAATAGGTAGTATAGTATTATTTGTTTATTTTTCCAAAAGGGGATAATGAATATGAGTATGTTTTCAAAAGATATCGGAATAGACCTCGGTACCGCTAATACGCTGGTGTTTATGAAAGGTAAGGGAATAATTATCCGCGAGCCGTCGGTAGTTGCGGTAGACACAAGAACCGATACCGTAAAATACGTCGGTAAAGAGGCAAAAGAGGTTATCGGAAGAACCCCCGGCTCCATCGTAGCCGTCAGACCCCTTAAAGACGGTGTTATCGCCGACTTTGATATTACCTCGTCGATGCTTCAGATATTTATAAAAAAAGCTATGAACGGCTTTATGTTTGCTAAGCCCAGAGTAGTCATCTGTATTCCTTACGGCGTTACAGAGGTTGAAAGACGCGCAGTTAAGGATGCGGCTACAAGAGCGGGCGCAAAATACGTTTCGATAATTGAGGAACCCATGGCTGCGGCTATCGGTGCGGGACTCCCCGTTTCCGAAGCGACCGGCAGTATGGTCGTTGATATCGGCGGCGGCACCAGCGAGGTTGCTGTAATCTCTCTCGGCGGTATCGTTTCTTCAAAGTCGGTTCGCGTCGGCGGCGATGAGTTCGACTCTGCTATTATAAGCTACATCAAGAAAAAGTACAACCTTCTCATCGGTGAAAGAACCGCTGAGGATATCAAGATAAAGATAGGCTCCGCTTATCCCTACGAGGACGAGCAGGATCTTGAAATAAAGGGCCGTAACCTCATGGACGGTCTGCCCAAGAATATATTTATCACTCCTGCTGAGATACGCGAATCTCTTGTGGATCCCCTTTCTACCATTCTTGAGGCGATAAAGTCCACCCTTGAGAAAACTCCCCCCGAGCTTGCTGCAGACCTCATCGACCACGGTATTACCCTTACCGGTGGCGGCGCGCTCCTCAAAGGCTTCGATAAGCTCATCAATCTCGAAACCGGTATGCCCGTTCACATCGCCGAGAATCCTCTCGACTGCGTTGCTACCGGAACAGGTACCGTTCTCGATAACCTTGAGGACCTCAAGGACGTTCTCTCTGAGGACCGCTCAAGATAACCTATCCACCATTCGCTAAAGCGCGGGCTGGGCTTTGATCGCTCGGCCCGTTTTAAGTTATATTTACCGATTTATCTCCAATTTTACTCTAAAAAGGAGGATCCGCCTTGCAGAGCTTCTTCAAAAGCCGTCGTTTTAAGCTGCTGATCTTACTCTTCGTGCTCGCTCTTTCTGTTTTACTCCGTGCTGCTGCCGAGGGTAGTTTCGGCTCCTTTACCGCCGAGGTCATCGGCTCGGTAACGGCTCCCTTACTCAAGTTTTCCTCAAGCGTTTCCCAAAACGTTACTCAATTCTTCGACCGTATCGCCAACGTCAACGATATCTATGAGCTCAATCAGCTGTATAAGGATCAAATCAACGACCTCAACAGTCAGCTCATTGACTACGAAAACGTCAAGCGCGAAAACGAGCAGTTCAAAAGCTTCCTCGAGCTTAAAGAAAATAACGCAGATTTTAAATTCCAACCCGCTTCGGTTATTGCAAAGGATCCCAACGACCGTTTCGGCTCCTTTGTCATTGATCGCGGAGAACTTGACGGCGTTTCCGTCAACGATCCCGTTATCACCGCCGACGGCATTGTCGGTATCGTCAGCGATGTCGGCCCTACCTATTCCTCTGTTATCACCATCCTCGATCCCGCCGTTAAGCTCGGCTGCTACTGCGTCCAGACCTTCGAATACGGCGTTTGTGAGGGATCCATTGATCTCGCCCTCGACGGTATGTGTAAATTCATCTATCTCCCCAGAGATTCCAAATCTAAACCCGGCGACCTCGTCGTTTCCTCCGGCGGCGGTATCTTCCCCAGAGGGCTCGTCATCGGTAACATCGCTTCCCTCCAACCCGAATCCGACGGCGTTTCCCTCTATGCTACCATCGACCTCTCCGCCGACATCAACAACATTACCGAAGTCTTCGTCATTACCGATTTCGCCGGCCAAGGCAGTGTTCTCGCCGACGAAAACCTCCTCATCTTCGGTAACTATGGCGACAGCGCGAACTAAAAATTGATCAAACTTGCGTTTCCTACCATTTCGCGCCTCGAATTCGCTCGAAACGCGTCCGTTTCGCCGTCTTTCGACGGTCCGCGAATTCCCCCACTACCTTCGGAAACTAAACCCGAACTAAAAATTAATTAAACTTATATTTCCCACGATTTCGCGCTTTTTTGCGGTAGCCGCACCTCTTGTTCCGGCTCCTTTACCGCAAATTTTTTCTCCCCCGTAAAACTGCGGCGATCCGCAGGCGAAAGCTCCGCTTTCGCCATACCGCGTTCCGCGGTCGGCGGCGCAGCCGCCGGCGGATCGCCGAAAAGTATAGAAATCGCCGGAACAAGAGTATAATTCCGCCGTAGTTATACTATTTGTAATATTCCTCAAATAAAATTTTAAGAAAGGACGGTGCGGATTATGGCAAAATACCGATGGATACGGATAGCGAAATACGCGACCTACTCCGTAGTGCTGCTTTTACTATTTTTAATACAGTCTGCGCCGGGACTTTTCGATATTGGCGGAATACGACCGATGCTGATAGTACCGTACGTAATTGCGATATCGGTATTTGAAGGGGAGGTTACGGGCGGAACCTACGCGCTCGTCGGCGGACTTCTGTGTGACTTCACCTCTACTATGCTGTTGGGAGTAAACGCGTTTATATTTTTCATTTTTGCGATTATTACAGGACTGCTTTCGAGGTATCTGCTTCGGCCCACGATAGTAAACGGGTGGTTTTTTTCAGCTGTTACGGCAATAGTGCGAGCTGCGGTTGAATATTATCTGATGTACTCGATGTGGGGATATGAATACGCACCGATGGTGTTCTGGAGAAAGCTTTTTCCGGTTGCGATATATACGATAGTTATTGCACCGATACTTTTTTATATCGTAAGGTTTGTGTATCTGAAGTTTTCAAGACTTCTTAAAATATGATGGAGTATTTATTTAAAAGAAAGGAGTGTGTGCCTGATGAAGAATAAGATGTCTGTTTCGAGTTTTTTTGTTTTGATAGGACTGATTTTTGCGATAATGTTTGCGTACGGACTAAGACTTATGAATATTCAGATAGTAAACGCCGACAAATACAAGGACCGCCTACCCTCGCTTTACACAAGAACACAGCGGCTTAAAGCGGCAAGAGGAGAGATATTCGACCGCAACGGAGTTCCTCTTGCGATAAATACTATCGGATATGACCTGACGATAAACAAGGCATACTTTCCGAGCGGCTCCGAAAATGAGATAATTTTAAGGCTTGTATCCATTTTGAGTCAGGCGGGCGAGGAGTGGAACGATACCCTGCCGATTACCGAAACGGCTCCGTTTGAGTTTGTTGAGGGAAGAGAAAGCGCGGTTTCCAAGCTCAAGAAGTACCTGAATATTGAGCAGTACGCCACGGTTGAGGACGCAGTATACTGGCTGAAGGATAAGTACGGGCTCGAGGAAGCTACCGATGAGGAGTTCCGCGCAATTGCAGGAGTTCGGTACGAAATGTATCTGCGGGATTTTTCAATGAAAACGCCCTTTGTTTTTGCATCGGATATCAGTATGGATACGGTGACTAAGATATCCGAAAACAGCTCTCTTTTGCAGGGAGCCGTAATCGAAGAAACTACCGTAAGAGAATATGTTGCGGGAGATATAGCTCCGCATCTTGTGGGAATAATCGGCCCGCTCTACCCCGAGGACCTTGAGGGCCTTCCCGACGATTACAGCCTCAACGACTACATCGGAAAAATCGGAGTCGAAAAGACGTACGAAGATGAGCTCAGAGGCGAGGACGGCGAGATGACGGTATATCTTGACGGCACGGGAAAGGTAATCTCGACAGAGGTAACGACACATCCCACGCCGGGAAACTCCGTCTACCTTACGATAGATGCAAACCTTCAGCGCGCGGTGCAGGACTCCCTCGCTACCCATATAGAATACCTCAAACAGCAAGAGGATACCGACCACGGTAAAGACGTTACCGCGGGAAGCGTTGTTGTGATGGACGTTGCTTCCGGCGAATTACTCGCATCCGCAAACTACCCCACTTATAACCTTTCAACATACTACGAGGACTATTCCACCCTCATCAAAGACGAAAATAATCCCTACTACAACCGCGCCTTCAGCGGAATATACGCTCCCGGTTCGACGTATAAGCCGTCGGTTTCGATAGCAGCACTCTCGGAAAATCTCATTACCGCTTCAACTACCGTGACCTGCACCGGAAAATACTACCACTTCCCCGCCTATCAGCCTACCTGCATGGGTGTTCACAGTGCTACGAATGTACTTAACGCTCTGAAGGTGTCCTGCAACGTCTTTTTCTACGACGTCGGACGCCAGCTCGGTATCGAACGGGTAAACCGATACAGTTCCCTGCTCGGACTCGGTCAGGCGACCGGAGTTGAGCTGCCGGAAAGAACCGGCCGTCTTGCAGGACCCGAATACCGTGAGTCGATTGGGCTTGACTGGTTTGCGGGAGATATTCTGCAGGCTTCCATCGGACAGTCCGACAACGCCTTTACTCCCCTGCAGCTCGCAAACTACGCCGCCGCTCTCGCCAACAGCGGTAAGCGGATGGACGTTAACGTAATAAAGAAAATTACCTCTTACAATAACGAGGAAACGTTTTACGAAGCCGTACCGGAGGTCGTTGTGGACCTTGCCGATTACGGTGTCGGAGAATCGGCGCTCAGTACCGTTAAAGAGGGTATGCTGCTTGCAACTGCAGGTACGGCAGGAGCTCCTCTCAGAAATTACCCCATCAAGATAGCCTCAAAAACGGGTACTCCCGAAACGGGTTCCTCACTTAACGCCGCTTTTATCTGCTATGCTCCCGCAGACGACCCCCAAATCGCTATCTCAATTATCCTCGAAAACGCAGGCCACGGCTACAACGCCACTCAAATCGCACGGTATATCCTCGATTACTACTTCTTTGGCATTACTCCCCCTGCTCTCGACCAAGAGTCTGAAAAAAATTAACGCTCTTTTTTGGTTTTTTGCAAGAAAAATATTGTAATATTGTAAAAAATATATTAAAATACCATTGTAAGTGCAGATAACAAGGCACATTTTATCTATTTTACCGAAAGGACGTATCCGCTGATGGCAAAAATCTTTTTGACGGTATCCGGAAAAGGCGGCGTCGGGAAAACTACCCTGTCCGCTTCTTTGGGTTATTGCCTCGCTAAACGCGGTAAGAAGGTTCTGCTTATAGAGCTTGATGCCGGACTTCGCAGTCTTGATGCTCAGCTCGGTCTTTCGCAGGAGATTACCTTCGACCTTTCGGATGTGCTTTGCGGAAGATGTGAACCGGTAAAGGCGCTGTATCAGTGCTCATTTTGCGAAAATCTTCAGATGATGCCGGCTCCCTTTAACGAAAACTTCTTCGCCGCCGACCACGACTTTAACCGCCTGTGCAACGGTCTTAAGCATTATTGGGACTACATTATTATAGACGGTCCCGCAGGCGTCGGAAAGGCTATTACCTCGGCGTGTGCCGTCGCAGATGTTGCTCTTATCGTTTCGCCGCCTGATGAGGTAGCGGTGAGAGATGCGGCTAAGGCGTCGATCGTAGTTTCCGAAAACGGTGTTACCGATAAGCGCCTCATTATAAATAAGGCGGACAGATTTTCCTTTAATCTGTTTTCTTCGGGTAATATCGACTATGTTATTGATACCGTCGGTGCGCGTCTGCTCGGTGTGATTCCCAACGACCGCAAGCTGCACAAGTCCTCTGCTACGGGAGCTCCCCTCAACCTATCCTCCCCCGCAGGACAAGCCCTTTCAAATATCGCTGCCCGTCTTGACGGCTGCGAGGTTCCCCTCAAATTCAACAAATTCTGAGAAAGGAGTTTTATCCGAAAAACGCCGGATAAATACAAAATCCATGAACATAGCTTTAATTGCTCACGACGTTAAAAAAGAACTTATGGTACAATTCTGCATCGCCTACTGCGGTGTTTTAAGCCGACATAACCTTTGCTCCACCGGCGCTACCGGTAAGCTCGTTTCCGAGGTGACCGGCCTTGATATTACCCGCTTTCTCAGCGGCAGACAGGGCGGATATCAGCAGATAAGCGCCCGCATCGCCTGCAATGAAATAGACGTTTTGCTTTTCTTCCGCGACCCCTTACCTCAGCGCACTCCCGACGGCGAGCAGACGGAGCTCCTGCGCCTTTGCGACGTGCATAACATTCCCGTCGCCACCAACATCGCTACCGCCGAGGCTCTCATCCACGCTCTCGACCGCGGCGACCTCGATTGGCGCGAAATAGTAAATCCCGGTACACAGTATTATTCCGGACGCTGAACTTTTTATAATCAATCAAGTCCCGGTCAACTCCGGGACTAAATTTATAAATATTCACTCAAAGGAGATTTTTTATGGCTCTCATTACTAACGCTCCGCGCGGTACTCAGGACGTTTTACCCGCCGACAGCTACAAATGGCAATACATTGAGCGTACTGCTCTTGATATAGCTTCAAAATTCGGATTCCGCGAGATTCGTACCCCCGTTTTTGAGCATACCGAGCTCTTCGCAAGAGGTGTCGGTGAAACTACCGACGTCGTCCAAAAGGAGATGTATACCTTTAACGATAAGGGCGGACGCTCCGTTACTATGCGCCCCGAGGGTACTGCCGGAGTCTGCCGCAGCGTTATTGAGCGCGGTCTTGTTAACGATGCGCTCCCTCTCAAAACAAGCTACGTTGTGAGCTGCTTCAGATACGAAAAACCGCAGATGGGACGTCTCAGAGAGTTCCATCAGTTCGGAGTCGAGGCGTTCGGCGCCGCTTCTCCTTCTGCTGACGCAGAGGTCATTTTACTTGCAAAAAGCGTTATTGATGCGCTCGGAATCCCCGATACCCGACTTGAAATAAACTCCATCGGCTGTCCCGAATGCAGAAAAAAATATCAGCTCGCTTTGGTTGAGTATTTTTCTTCAAGGACCCAGTCCCTGTGCGAAACCTGCAACGGCAGACTCTCCAAAAATCCTATGCGTATCCTCGATTGTAAAAGTCCCGTTTGCAAAGAAATTGCTTCCGGAGCTCCCAAAATCCTCGATTTTATCTGCCCCGATTGCGCCGAGCATTTCGACGGCCTTAAACGCCGACTTGATGCTGTGGGAGTTAATTACACCGTTAACCCCGACATCGTTCGCGGACTGGACTACTATAACCGTACCGTTTTTGAATTTATTACCGATAAGCTCGGTTCCCAAAGCGCAATTTGCGGCGGCGGAAGATACGACGGACTTCTTGAGTCGCTCGGCGGTCCGAAGCTCCCCGCGCTTGGCTTTGCTATGGGACTCGAACGCCTCGTCATGCTCATGGAACGCTGCGAGTGTCCTTTCCCCGAGCCCGAAACCTGCGACCTCTATATCGGTTCCTCAGGCGACGCTGCTGCCGTCGAAGCTCTTAAGCTCGCTTACAAGCTCAGAGAAGAGGGCTTTAAGGTAGAGTGCGACGTCGTCGGCAGAAGCGTTAAGGCTCAGATGAAGTATTGCGACAAGATAGGAGCCAAATTCTCCGTTATCATCGGTGATAACGAGCTCCAGAGCGGTATCGTTGAGGTCAAGGATATGAAAAAAAGCGAAAAAGAGGAGACTACTCTCGCTTCCCTCGTCGATTACATCTACAACAAGCTCATTGCTCAGTCCATTGAGGGTATTGCGGATTCTTTTGATGAAAATTTCCTCATCGGCTAACCAAAACATAAACAGATCCCCCGATTACTCGGGGGATCTGTTTTATTTCGCTGTTTTTCTCTGAATCTAATCTCAGATGTTTTTCAGCATATCCTCAACAGCTTCTACTATCTGCGATTCAATGTCGGGCGAAAACAGAGATCCGTCCACCTCGTATCCGCCTTGCTTAAACGCCTCCGCACTGGGATAATATCCTGTATATCCGTTGGTGTTTATAGTCGTCATTGTAAATTTATCGGGCGCAAGCCTTTTAACTATTCTGCTGTATTCGGTAAACGGCTCGCCTCCAAATCCTACAATAACCACGTTTCCTATTGATACGACCATCAACGGAATCGGACGGAATATCGGCGCGTTCCTTAATGCTATAATACGCCTTGCGTGAGCAATGGAAATTATTTTATCACTTGTTATGCTCAGCTTTCCCCAGTTCTCTCCTGTGGATTTCTCTGCATATTCCTTGTCATACGCTACCGCATCGTCGTAATACTCAATTCCTTCGGTGTTTGTCTTGTTGTATATAATACGGCTTTCGCAGGAAAGCGCTGTTTCGGTCTGAGCTTCGGTCTTATCCCATACCGAAATAACTGCGTCAGCAACTATTCGTCCCATATATTCACTGTGCTGATACGGCGTTTCCTTGAATCGCTCCGCGTTAGGCTTGAAATAATCAATGTGATTGGTGTCGCCCTGCGTTCCGGTAAAGAATATTGCAGATACTCCCTCAAGCGCCTCTTCAACAAACCTGCAGGTAAATCCGGGCCAGTCTGCCGACCACTTGGTTCCGCCGATTACGTCGGGGTGTGTTGAGAAGTTGATGAGAGCTATATCATTTGCTCCTTCTCTGTGAAAACGAACTACTCTCACCGTGTTATCCGCTTCTGAGCAACGGGCAACTATTTTTATTTCATCAGTATTCGGGTTGGTCTTTACTTTTCCGTCATCGGTAAAATAGCGGCGCACGAAGGAAATCGGCTCTGCTAACTCTGTAAGCGCGGTACTCATTCCCGCTTCCCTAAGGTCGTCTATTGCCATTTGCGCTCCGTCGGCAAATTTGCGCATTACTACGTCTATAAAAGGCATATCTCCAAGCGCATTTTCACCTGTTCCCCCCAGCTGAGTCGCCGTATGCTGATGAAGCGCAGAAAAAAGAATATTATCTTCCGGCACTCCGGTGTGCTCGGATATTATCGCTTTTATTTTATTTATTGCATCGAGCATTACTGCCATACAGTCTGCCGCCATAAGAATCAGCGTATCTTCGCCGTTTTGCAATGCTATTGTATTCACATAAAGAGGGTCAAGAACTCCGTCCGCGAGTCTTTGTACGAAATATCCCGCAATCTCGTCGCCGAGAGGCGGTGTAATATCAACCCTTGAAAATCCTGCTTTTAACACAACTATTCCTCCTTTATTTACCGAAAACAGCATTATCTTTATTTGAATTCTAATTCCTTAATTTTAATTTGTCAATCGGCTTCACAAATTAAATTTCTGTGAGGTATAAAGGCTTCACAAAACGCAATCAGGCAGCGTTGTGTCCTTTAAAACACTTCGCTGCCTTCGGTAATCTTTTTTATTTCGCCGCTTTCGCCGACGTCTTACTCATAAACTTCTCTGCGTTTACTATGTACCTTGTGTGCTCGCCTTTTCCTATTAGTCCGACCTCATCATACGCGCTCACTACCATCTCTATCCTCTTGCCGTCTACTCCCACTATCTCTGCTTCCGCTCGTACTTCCATTCCTATCGGCGTCGCACTCAAATGCTCCACGTTTATCCTCGTTCCTACACTCGTCATTCCTTCTTCAAGGTGCGCTCCCACGCAATCAGCCGCTGCCGATTCCATCAGCGCTATCATCATCGGTGTCGAAAACACGTCTATCGTTCCGCTCGCCACCGCACTCGCTACGTTGCTCTTATCTACTACACACCTTTTTTCACTCTTGCTTCCTACCATTTCAACCACTCCTTTATCTTTTCTTTTTTATTCTTTTTATTCCCTTCCCCCATTATACCGCATTCCCATCTAAAAATAAATACCCGCCGCACTTATTTTTTTGCGGCGCTGCCCTCTCCTTTACTGCTCTCCTCTCTTTCCACGCCGGCGCGGCGCGCGCTTAATATTTTCTCGCTCCGCGAGAAAATCCGTCGTCGTACGACGACGGGCGCGCCGCGCCGGCAGCTTACGGCAATATCAGCAGCCTACTTTTTTGACAAGCGCCGCGACTGCACCGTCTTGCTCCTCGAAAAAGAGGGAATCCCCCTTGGCGAGCTCGCCGCAGAGTATTTTTTCGGCGATTTTATCCTCGGCGCACTCCGTAATGAAACGGCGGAGCTCCCGAGCACCGTATTTGTGAGAATAGCCGTTTTTTGCGATGTGTTTTATTGCGTTTTCGCTGAAATCCACGGTAATACCGATGTCGGCGGCTCGATTGATAAGGTCACAGATAAATTTTCGGGTAATTTGAAGGGCGTGCTGTTCGTTTAAATGGCAAAAAGATACGATACTGTCGATGCGGTTGAGCAGCTCGGGTTTAAAAAGTGTAGTGAGGGCGCGCGGGATCCGTTCGCTCGTCTGCTTTGCCGAGTATCCGATGGGTGAAGATATGCTTTCGGAGATGTTTGAGGTTAAAATCACGACGGTATTTTTGAAGGATACCTTTGTGCCGCGGGAATCGGTAACGAAACCGTCCTCAAGGAGCTGCAGCAGAATATTAAAGGTATCGGGGTGAGCCTTTTCGATTTCATCGAAGAGTACGACGGAGTAGGGCTTGCGGCGTACTGCTTCGGTGAGCTGTCCGCCGTCATCGTAGCCGACATATCCGGGCGGGGAACCCAAAAGGCGTGCTACCGTGTGCTTTTCGGAATACTCCGACATATCCATCCGCACGATACTCTTCTCGTCCCCGAACAATACCTCAGCAAGAGCTTTGGCAAGCTCAGTTTTACCCACACCGGTGGGTCCCGCAAACAAAAAGGAGCCTATCGGTCTGTCGGGATTTTTAATTCCGACACGGCCGCGCTTTATCGCCCTTGCTACTGCACTCACCGCCTCCTCCTGCCCCATCACCCGCTCTCTCAGCCTTTCTTCAAGAGAAAGCAGCCTTTTACTTTCCTCGCAGGTTATCTCGCTCACCTTTATTCCTGTGGTTATCGCCACCACCTCGGCAATATCCTCTGCGCCGACCTCTCTGCCGGCTCCTTTTTCGGCGCGCTTTTCTTTAAGCCGTGCAATTTCTCTGCCGAGCTCCTCTTCGCTATCGCGTACCTTTGCGGCTCTCTCAAAATTCTGCCGCTCAATTGCAGATTCCTTTTCTTTTGCGAGCTCGGCTTTTCGTTTTTCGAGCTCCTTGACGCCTTTGGGAGTCCTCGTTTTTCTCATTTTTACCCTCGCGCACGCCTCATCTATCAGGTCTATTGCTTTATCGGGCAGGAATCTGTCGGTTATATACCGCACCGAAAGCTCCACCGCCGCCTCGCACGCCTTGTCGGTAATTTTTATTTTGTGGAACTCCTCGTACTTTCCGCGGATTCCGCGAAGAATCTCCTTGCAGCGAGAAGCACTCGGCTCATTCACCTGTATTTTTTGGAACCGCCTTTCGAGTGCGGCATCCTTTTCGATGTATTTGCGGTATTCGTCTAAGGTGGTGGCACCGATAATCTGGAGCTCCCCCCTTGCGAGCTGCGGTTTTAGTATGTTCGCCGCATCTACTGCTCCCTCGGCGGCTCCCGCACCCACTATCGAATGCAGCTCATCTATAAAAAGTATCGTGTTTGAGCTGCGCACCGCCTCCTCTATGCACCCTTTTAGGCGCTCCTCAAAGTCGCCGCGGTATTTTGCTCCCGCAATCATTCCCGCGAGGTCAAGCGCAACTACCCTTTTCCCCTTTAACGCATCTACCTCTCCCGCCGCAATTTTTTGGGCTATTCCCTCAACCACCGCCGTTTTACCCACTCCCGCTTCTCCTATGAGGCAGGGGTTATTTTTTGAGCGTCGGGAAAGTACGCTTATCGCCCGCTCTATCTCGTCCTCTCTTGCAATTACGGGATCCAGCCTGTTTTCCTCCGCAAGAGATGTCAGGTCGGTGCTGTATTTATCTAAGGTGGGAGTTTTGCCGAGCTTTGTTTTTGAGGATACTGCGCCGTATTTGCTGTCGGAACCGGTTTCGGCTCCCAAAGACGCATAGACCGAGCTGCAGAGCGACGCGCTGTCGTACCCAAGCGCTTTTAAAAATTTCACCGCATAACAGCTGCGCTCTTTAAGCAACGCAAGTAATATATGCTGCGCACCGACTCCGCTGTCGCCGAGGGCTCTTGCTTCAAAAGTAGACATCTCAAGTATTTTTTTGCATTTCGGAGTCAGGTCCCGCGGAGAAAGCTCCGAGCGCACCCCTCTGCCTACCGCTTCCACTAATTTTGCCTGCAGCGCCTCTTCCTCTATTCCCCGCTCCTTTAGCGCACAGCAGGCTCCGTCGCCCTCTTCAAGAAGTCCCATCAGCAGATGCTCGCTGCCGACGTAGGAGTGCCCGAGTCCCTCTGCCTTTCTGAGCGCGCAGTTTATTGCCGCATTTGCCTCGTTACTGAATCCCGCAAACCTGAAAATACCGACCATCCCTTTTCATTTCGGACTATTGCCTTTGCCTTGCAATATCCACCTTAATATATTTTTATTTTAAGCAGATTTTTGCCCCGATATTCTGTAACCCTTTAATCTTTTTTTTCATAGTATATGATGCAATTCAAAATTAGGAGGTATTTATTAATGAACTGCTTTAACAACAACAATTGGTGGATCATCATTATTCTCGTCATTTTGCTTTTCGGCGGATGCGGAAGTAACTTCGGCAGCTCCTGCGGATGCAACAATGACTGCGGTTGCAATTCCTGCGGCTGCAACTAATCCCTTTATGCTCGGGCGGTAAGTACGCCGCCCGAGTAGCTAAAAAATTTGGTAAAATTTAAAAAAACTTGCTAAAACCTCTTGCAATCTCTTTTTTGGTGTGTTATAGTGAGTAAACAGTAATCTATTAGACCTTTGACAAAGAGTGGGAACTTCCCGCTCTTTTGTTTATGTATTGGAGGCGTTTGTTTGAGCAAGAAAAATACTGCGGCGGAGATATCCGAGCTTATCCGTCCGACTGTCGAGCAGTTCGGTCTTGAGCTTTGGGATGTCAGATTTGAAAAGGAAGGCTCCTCTTGGTTTTTGAGAGTCTTTATCGACAAGGAGGGCGGAGTCGATATCAACGACTGCGAAAACGTCAGCCGAGCAATTGATCCGATTTTGGACGACAAGGATCCCATTGATTCGTCTTACTGCCTTGAGGTATCATCTCCCGGAATCGAACGCGAGCTCGTTAAGCCTGAGCATTTCCAAAAGTTTATCGGCGAGCTCGTTCACGTCAGGTTTATCCGTCCCGTCGAAAATGAGCGCGATTTTGTCGGAGAGCTGCTCTCCTTCGAAAACGGCAGCTGCTCGATAAAGCTCGACGACGACCTCGAAATGAACTTTTCGTTAAATGAAACATCTTTTGTAAAGCTATATTATGATTTTGGAGGAACACAGGAAAATGAATAAGGAATTTTTTGAAGCCCTTGAGCTTCTCGAAAAAGAAAAAGGTATCTCGGCGGAGCGTCTGCTCGAAAAGATACAGAACGCTCTCGTTATTGCGGTAAAGCGCAACTATGTCGGAGCCGAAAACGTAGTCGTTGATGTTAAACCCGAAAAATACGTGCTGGATGTGTATATCCGCAAGACTGTCGTTGAAGAGGTTGAGGATCCCGCAAACCAGATACTGCTTGAAGAAGCGGTAAAGATCGACAAGAAGGCGGCTGTAGGTTCCGAGGTCGGAATTAAGCTGAGGCCCAAGGAGTTCGGCCGTATCGCTGCTCAGACCGCAAAGCACGTTATCCGCCAGGGTATCAGAGAAGCCGAACGCAGCCAGATGCTCAAGGATTTCCAGAGCCGCGAGCGTGAGATAGTTTCCGGCTACGTCGTAAGGGTCGATGCAAAGAAGGGTAACGCTACCCTTGAAATAGACCACACCGAAGCTGTTTTACCAAAGTCCGAACAGATTCCCGGAGAGGAGATCCGCGAGGGCGAGAGAATAAAGGTTTACGTTGTTGAGGCTACTGCTACCGAAAAGGGTCCCAAAATCATGATATCAAGAACCCATCCCGGACTCGTTAAGCGTTTGTTTGAGCTTGAGGTTCCCGAAATTTACGAGGGAATCGTTGAGATAAAATCTGTATCCCGTGAAGCAGGCTCCCGTTCAAAGATCGCCGTTTACAGTAAGGATGAAAACGTCGATTCCATCGGTACCTGCATAGGTCCGAAGGGTGCAAGAATCGCAAAGATAATCGACGAGCTGTGCGGAGAAAAAATCGACGTTATCAAGTATTCCGACGAGCCTGAGAAGTTCATCTCCGCAGCTCTTTCTCCCGCAACCGTACTCAAGGTCGAGGTGGATCCCGAAGGCGCAAAGTCCTGCAAGGTAACGGTTCCCGACAACCAGCTCTCCCTTGCTATCGGAAATAAAGGTCAAAACGCAAGACTCGCTGCTAAGCTGGTCGGATGGAAAATTGATATCCGTCCCGAAAGCGGCTTCTACGGCGAAGAGTAATCCCTCTTCCCGACCTTTTAAAGTGAGGTGACCTTGTTGTATGGCTAATTCCAATTCGCCGATGAAAAAAGTTCCGATGAGAATGTGCGCCGGCTGCGGCGAAAATCTCCCCAAAAAAGAGCTTATCAGAATAGTGAGAAGTCCTGAGGGGGAAATTTCCGTCGACCTGACGGGTAAAAAGTCAGGCAGAGGCGCTTATATCTGCAAAAAAACCGAGTGTCTGAAAAAAGCGGTCAAGTCAAAAAGGCTCAACAGGGCGTTTGACTGCAGCGTTCCCGATGAGATATACGCAAAGCTCGAGGAGGAACTGCTCAATGGATAATTCAAATTCCGATTATTCCCGTTTTCTTTCGATACTGTCGCTTTGTAAAAAGGCAGGAAAACTCGCTTTCGGATTCGATACCGTTAAGTCGGAAATCATAAAGGGCAGTACAGACAGAGCCTTCGCTTCCAAAGAGCTCTCTCCCAAGACACTTAAGGAGCTCGCCTTTGTGTGTAAACAGTACGGCGCGGAGCTCATTGTCGTTCCCGTTTCCGTAAACGAGATATGGTTTTCCGTTTCCAAGCCCACCGGCGTACTCGCTGTACGCGACGAGGGTCTCTCGCTTTTATTAAAGGGATCCGTTCCCGAAATTAAGGAGGATATCGCTCAATGAATGTTAAATATAAAGTAAACGAAGTCGCAAGGGATCTTAAACTCCCGAATAAAGAGATACTCGCTCTCTTTCCGAACTCAAATCCCCCGAAAAAGTATATGACCTCTCTGACTGAAGAGGAGCTCAATATTATTTTTGAGCACTTTACCAAAAAGTACGGCGTAGAAAACTTCGACGCTTACTTTGCCTGCGCAAGTGAAAAGAAGGCTCCTGCAAAATCAGAGGCAAAAGCTCCCGCCAAGGACGGCGCAAAGGAGTCTAAAACTGCGGCAAAAGCAGAACCCAAAACTACCGCTCCCGCAGCAAAAGGCGAAAAGAAGGTTCCTTCAAAGGACGGCGCGAAAAAGGCTCCTGAAAAGGAAAACGTGAAAAAAGACGAGAAAAAACCGGTACACAAGGTTCCCGAAGAGGTGCGTCCCGCTGCCCGCAAGAGCTTCCAGGAAAGATTTGCGGCAGGTGCACAGACTCCTCAAAACAACCAAAACAAAAACCGCAAGGACGAAAAGCGTCAGGACAAAAACCGCGAGGATAAAAAATTACTTGTTTCCTCTGCTTCGGGCGACAGCGCCTCCTCTTCTTCCTCCGAGCGCTTCCGTACCGTCGATATCAGAGCGTCAAACGTCGACCTCGATAAATATAACGAAAAGTATGACAGAATCGCTCCCGTTGTAAGCGACAGCTCCGCAATCAAAAAGCAGAAGCTCTCACAGAAGTCCGCACAGAAAAAGCCCCAGTACTCCCGCAAGGAGCAGGAAGCTATGAAGCTCAAGAAAATGGAGCTCGAACGCCAGAGAAGACAAAAACTCGAAATTACTCTTCCTGAGGAGATCACCGTCGGCGAGCTCGCTGCAAAGCTCAAGATACAGTCCGCTGAGATTATCAAAAGGCTTATGGCTACCGGCGTGATGGCTACTATAAACCAGACCATCGACTACGATACCGCT